>NZ_RJVZ01000012.1:0-52745 GCF_003944215.1 Streptococcus oralis
ACATTGATGTAATAATTAATAATATTCTTTCTAAGTTTCATGATGAATTAATATTTGTTAAGTATTTTAAACTTGACAATCTTGTAAATATTTTAAAACCTGATCATCTAAGTATGATTAATCGCTTTTATAAAAATAATCCTGATAATTTTGGTATAGGATTTTATTTATCGTGGATAGAGACAAAAGACTCTGATCTTATCAAGGAATCTATAGAAACACTTCAAACTATACTAAAATATACTGACTCAGATATTCGGAAAAATGAAATTTTTAGTTTATTAGAGAAAGCAGGTGAAATAAAGAATGAAAATGAAGAGAAAAGGAATATACAAGATATTCAAGTAGATGAATTGGGAGAAATTGGAAATACTCTTATTGATGAAATTCGCTTTCATTTAAAAATCAAAGCCCGAGATCTTGAGAATAGTGAAGAATATGGTCATTATACTAAGATTGAAACTTTAACGAATCATTTAATTAAAACGCTAAAATCAGGTGATTCAAGTGAATTAGCGTATTTAAGATTAACAAATTCTAAACAATTAAATGATCCTATGGAAGGAAGAGCCATCTATGACTACTTGGAAATAGAAAATTCCTCGGACTGCTATCAGAGTTCCAATGTCTTCCTATCTTCGATGACAACTATATCAGATAGTCTTCCCATGTGGAAAGAATATGCAGAAGAATCTAAAGGAGCATTTCTACAGTACGATAAAAAGTATTTACAACAAATTATTGAGCATGACTCCTTAGAGTTTGTGAGAATATTCTATTTAAACAGTACGAGAGAAGACGATTCTAATATTATACAAAAGCTTAATGACTTAAAAGAGTTAATTCAAGAATTGAAGACTAGACATACTGAAGAAAGTAGGAAGGTACAGTCAAGTATTTTTAAAAATTTAGCGAAAATATCCTATCTTTTTAAGGTATCCGATTATGAATATGAGAGCGAGTATCGTATTCTAATCAACTTTGATGATTCAGAAATTGAAGAACGACTAAATCCAAAACTCAAAACTGAAGATAAAATCGAACTTGAAGAACTCAAAGTTTTATCAGGTAGTATTGGACTAAGTGAAAATGAGGAATCCGGTTATGATGATTTTAGGAAATATATTCACTTAGAATCAAAGGAGGATGGGCGATATGCTTTATTTGTATACATTAATCTGGCTCCTTTGAAATACTCAAAAGTTATTCTAGGGCCAAAGGTTACGGATGCAGACTATATTGCTCCTTATCTCAAACTTGCCAATCCTGATATAGAGATAGAAAGTTCGAAAATTCCTTATCGTTAAGTTTAGAAAAAAATTAAATCTTCAAAGAAATTATAATCTTTTTATTAATAAGGAGAAGCTAGTAATGAAAAAATGGTTACTGTTAATTCTCTTCATTGTAAATATTGTCCCTTTATTCTTTATTCTACGTTTTGCCTTCCTTATCTTTACAACAACTTATGATATTTTTCCTGAAGTAAATCAAGCGGAAGTAGAGTCAGCAGTAAGAAGAACTCTTGATTTGTATGGTTTTAAAGGAGATATGAAGGTTACGAAGTTTTCTAGAGATAAATGGACTTCTGAAAAATACAAAATTGAATACGATTATAGTGAAGAGGTTAATGGAAGTAGAGTAACTGTGAGACATGCCTTGTTTTATCGTCCAAAGTCCTCAAAATACAATCCCCAAAAGACTGATGAAGAACTAGCCTATGATGGGACTACGAAAACCATGTTACAAGAATTTTCAGACATGGCTCATAAACTAATCAACCAGCATCCTGTCAGTGTTTCTAACAAAGAGAAGGTAGAGAGTTTTTTTAAGCAATATGAAAATCCAAATCTAGAATATGTGAATAGTTACTGGAGTGTCGATACTGAATCTGAAAATATCCAAGACTATTATGCCCTCATCGAAAAGAACCGTAAGGAAGGGAAAGCTTTTCAAGGTTTGTATGATATTCCTATTGATGAATTCTTGGAAAAAGAAATGATAAAAGGATACATCACCTATCGCGATACTGTTTTAGAAGAGGGTGAGAAAGATTATTTTGATAGTGAAGGCGGACTGACAGGATTTATTTCAAATGGGATAGATAATGCCGAGTTGCCAGATGCCTTTTATGAGGTTTCTTACTACTATGGTGCTAAAGGATATCGTTCAGGTAGTAGTGTTTCTTTAAAGGTTCAAAACCATAAGATGCTCTATTATGGAAGTAATTTTAACTAAAAATTTTATATGTAATAATTTGTGTTAAAATAATAGACGAGATAATTTAAAAGTGATAGATATTAGTCATTAGTTAGTAGTTTGAATTTAAAGGAGAAATAAATAGTGAAAAATTCAAGTACTTTTAACAAGCTTATTTATACTGTCCTATATTCCTTACTGATAGCATTTGTTATCGCTCATTTCATATTATGGTCATTTGGTTTATCATTTACGCCGATTATTTGGGATATTTGGCTCTTTCTCCTGATTTTAACTTTCTATATTCGCTTTTTGAGGTCCTTTGCAATTCTTGATCTTCTATTTGGGATATTTGGACTGAAATTTATTCCCATAGCGTGGAATACAAAGCTTTTTGTTCCAATTATCCTCTCTATTTCGCATATTTTTATTTACTTTTTAAAGGGGAAATATCGTTTCCTTGAAGGAGTGCGCAGTGCGATTTGTAGTTTTTATATCTGGTTATTTGTAATTGTCGTTTTCGTCTTTATTCCAAATCCTCCTGTTCCAATCACGATTGATTATGAGGTTAGGGAACAAGAAATTGTCATAACAAAAGGATATTTACTTCATGATGTATACTATTATCATGAGCTGATTAATCCCTTCATCATGAAATCTGATATTAAGTCTGAAAAAGTTATATAACAACTTAGAAAGTGAGTAAATTTATGTCCCGTTCCCAATTAACGATTTTAACAAACATTTGTCTGATTGAAAACCTCGAAACTCAGCGCGTGGTTATGCAGTATCGCTCTCCTGAAGAGAATCGCTGGTCTGGTTATGCCTTTCCTGGAGGTCATGTAGAAAATGGCGAGGCTTTCGCAGAGTCTGTCATACGTGAAATCTATGAAGAAACTGGTCTGACGATTCAGAATCCTCAACTGGTCGGCATTAAAAATTGGCCACTAGATACAGGTGGGCGCTATATTGTCTTTTGCTATAAAGCGACAGAGTTTACTGGAAATCTCCAATCCTCAGAGGAAGGAGAGGTATCTTGGGTGCAAAAAGACCAGATTCCTAACTTGGATCTGGCCTATGATATGTTACCTTTGATGGAGATGATGGAAGCTCCGGACAAGTCTGAATTTTTCTACCCTCGCCGTACAGAGGACGGTTGGGAGAAAGAAATTTTCTAGTCTTTTACTAAATAACCTAACTGATCCAAGGCCTCCTCGATATAGTGGAGGTCTTGTTGTGTCTCGGCTTCAACAAGGTGGTAATGGATGCCATCTGTCAATTCAGAAAGGGGTCTAAAGTCGGAGTTTTCGACTTGTTCCAGAAAGTGCTGGACATCTCGGCGGCAAGTGAGTTTGAGTAGGGTTTCAATTTCACCATAAACGGGATGATCAATTAAGATATTTTGAACGCGTCCGCCATTATCTACAATAGCTAGAAGTTCCTGCCCAATTTCTTCCAGTTCATGTTTCACTTTAAAGAGTTTGTGAACGTAAGGACTGGCATTGTTTTCTTTATAGATATAGCCACGATTGGTTGACAAGATAGGAGCGCCATCGGCTCGCAAGATGGCAATGTCTTGGACGATGATTTGGCGTGTGACATGAAAGTGTTCAGCCAAGGTTTGACCATTGAGAGCTTTTGGTGACTCTTTTAACAGTTTGAGAAGAGCTTGTTTGCGATCCTTTGTCATGTTTTTTCCTTTTAGCGACGTTTTCGAAGCACTTTATAGACAGCTAGTGCTAATGTATAGTCTACCATACTATGGACAATTGTTCCAAAACCAACTAGGACAAAGAGAACATAAAACATATTTTCAACGTTTGTCCCTGAAGTAGCATAGAAGATGATACAAGCTAGCACTTCAGCAATGGCATGGACAAGTCCCAAAACAAAGTTGAAAATCCAAGAGGCCTTTGGTTTATCCAAGGTTTCAGGGAATTTTTTTAAGTAAAATGCTCCCAAAGTACCAAAGAAAATATGAGAAAAAGCACGTAGGACGATAACCATAGGATAGCCAGCCATCAAAAAACCAAAACTAGAAGCGATAATTACGAAAATAGCCATCAATGGTGATAAGAACATGGCGATAAAGATGGCAATATGACTTCCCAAGGTGTAAGAAGCGGGCGGAATGACGATTTTAAAAGGCATAATGATCGGAATCAAAATAGCGATTGCTGTGAGTAAGGCAGTCATGGTCATAAACTGCGTTTTTTTTCGTATATCCATAAGAACCTCCATTTATCTGTATATACATAAGTATAGTACAATAAATAGTCAGACAAGTCAAGAATTTATCTTGATTTTATTGGAAATTTTCAAAAGTATAGGTGGTAGATTCAAAGGATTTTCATATATTTTCAAAATTTTGAACTAATGACTCCTTGGTGAATAACTATTTATAAGTAGAAGACGAGCCTTTACTTGTAAAAACTAAAACTCCACCTTCAAGGCTGAAAGTGGAATTATGCTTATTTCTTCAAGGTTTGTAACCGTGGGACAATTGCTACTGTTAGAACTGCAGAGATGACGAGTTCAGCAATTGAGTTGGTTGAAATAACGGTTGCTAGGAGTTTTTGGATATTTCCATCGAAGACATTTCCAAAAAGGAAGAAGATTCCCCCAAGTACAAAAACTGTATTTGTAAGTGAACCGAGAGCTCCGGCAATGATGAGACCCGTTCTGTTTTTCAATAATTTATAAACTAAATAAGGTGTCAGACCAATCAAAATACGAGGCAGGATGGCAATCATTGCTGAATAGATGTTTCCGTTTGGTACAAAAGGTGAGAATAGATAGCTTGTTGGAAGGATTGTAATCGTGTTAACCGTCAAGCTAAGTAGCCCCATCAAGAAACCAAGTGTAACCCCAACGCGTGGACCGTAAATAATACTTGCAATAATAACAGGAACATGCACGATAGTTGGTTTAATTGGGAATGGGAATAGATTAAATAAGAGAGAGCTCAGAAAGTGAATGACCAACATGGTCGCAAAAAAGATAGCAATCGGAGCAATATTAGAGCGTTTTTTCATTGAGAGTTTCCTTTATTCTTTCTAAAATAATATCCAGGTCTGCCAAAGCTCCCCTTCCGTAGTCTCCACAAGCAAGTAAGGATTCTTTGGGAGAGATAATCTTGTAACCATATGTTTCTAAAGTTTTAAGGTTTGTTTGAGTTGCCGGATGGTCATACATCTTTGTATTCATTGCTGGTGCAAGGAGTTTAGGAACGTGATGTGGTAGGGCAAGAGCCGTACTGGTCACCATGTTATCCGCAAAACCGTGCGCAAGTTTTGCAATGGTATTAGCAGTAGCGGGGACGACGATAAAAAGATCGGTTTCTTTACCTCTTTCGATATGATTGACTTGATCAGGATAGGGTTCCTGCATGACATCAAGGTGGACTGGATTCTGTGAGAGTACCTGTAGTGTCAAAGGCTGGATAAACTCTCTCGCCGCCTCGGTCATTAAGACAGTGACATTATGGCCTTGTTTTTTTAAAGAACTGACTAAATCAGCTGCTTTATAGGAGGCAATGGAACCTGTCACTGCTATCAGAATGTTTGCCATGGATTTCCTTTCTATGAATCGTATGAATGAATTTTCTCAAGGAGAAGTTCTGCAATTTCTTCTTTGGTTTGAACGGTTTGAAGACCATCTTTCTCAACAAAGATTGCCTTATGCTGAGATGTTGAGATTTGAGTAAGGTCATTTGCTATGATTAAGTCAGCCTGGTTCTTGACAAGACTTTGTCTAGCAACCTCAATAAGATGATCTTCAGTAACATCGACAAGAAGTTTAAAACCAATCAGATGAATAGAAGGATTCCACTCTTTGACTAGAGAGATAATCTTGGGTGTTTTTTTCAAAAATAAAACCTGCACTTCATCAGTTGAAGAAATCTTAGTCTGATGATTCTGCTTGTTTAAAAATTCTTCTAGATTAGAGCTAGCTTGTACCTCCTCCAATCCCGTCATATAAATAGGAGTGTAGTCGGACACAGCCATTGAGTGGACTAAGATCTGATATTCCTGAACAAGTTCTTGCATCTCAACTAGAAGATCGTTGGTATTATTAATTTCTCGAATGCTTAGGTTGGGATGAGCTTCTGGCTTCAGAGCTTGTTTTGTCGTTATCAAACAAACTTCATGCCCTGCAGCAAGCAAAGTTTCAGTGATGATTTTCCCCAAGCGACCAGTAGAATGGTTCGTAATAGAGCGGACGCTATCAATAGCTTCACTCGTACCGCCCGACGTAACTAAAATTTTCATAGGACTATTGTACACAAAAATAAACAGTAAGTAAAATGAAAGCGATAAATTTTTGTTAAAACGAAGGAATACTATAGTCTAAAACTATAAAAGTATATAAAATTTTAAAAAGCGCTATTATAACCCCCTGAAATATTGATATTTACGAACGTTTTAAGAGTTTAAGGGTGTTAAAAATCTTGTTTTGTGTTATAATGAATTATCATATTAGAGATTAGAGGAGTTTGTTATGAAAACAGATATTGAAATCGCGCAGAGTATTGAGTTAAAGCCAATCGTGGATGTTGTGGAAAAGCTTGGTATTTCTTACGATGATTTGGAGTTGTATGGAAAGTACAAGGCTAAGCTAAGCTTTGATAAAATTCGTGCGGTTGAGAATAATCCGGTTGGTAAATTGATCTTGGTTACTGCCATCAACCCAACGCCTGCAGGTGAAGGGAAATCAACCATTACCATTGGTCTTGCGGATGCCTTGAACAAGATTGGTAAGAAAACCATGATTGCTATTCGCGAACCATCTCTTGGTCCAGTAATGGGGATTAAGGGTGGTGCCGCTGGTGGTGGTTATGCCCAAGTGTTGCCAATGGAGGACATCAACCTCCACTTTACTGGAGACATGCATGCTATCACAACTGCCAACAATGCTCTTTCAGCCTTGATTGACAACCACTTGCACCAAGGAAACGAGCTGGGAATTGACCAACGTCGTATTCTTTGGAAACGTGTTGTGGACTTGAATGACCGTGCCCTTCGTCATGTGACCGTTGGACTTGGTGGTCCTCTAAATGGTATTCCACGTGAGGATGGTTTTGATATTACAGTTGCTTCCGAAATCATGGCCATTCTTTGCTTGGCGACTGATATTGAAGATTTGAAACGTCGTTTGGCGAATATTGTTATTGGCTATCGTTACGACCGCACGCCAGTTTCTGTTGGTGATTTACAGGTTGAAGGTGCTTTAGCCTTGATTTTGAAGGATGCTATTAAGCCTAACTTGGTTCAGACAATTTACGGTACACCTGCCTTTGTACACGGTGGTCCATTTGCTAATATTGCTCATGGCTGTAACTCTGTCTTGGCAACAAGCACAGCTCTTCACTTGGCTGATTATACGGTTACTGAAGCTGGTTTTGGTGCAGACCTTGGTGCTGAGAAATTCCTTGATATCAAGACACCAAACTTGCCAACATCTCCAGATGCAGTTATCATTGTCGCAACCCTTCGTGCCCTTAAGATGAATGGAGGTGTGGCTAAGGATGCTTTGACAGAGGAAAATGTGGAAGCAGTTCGTGCAGGTTTTGCTAACTTAAAACGACACGTTGAAAATATCCGTAAATTTGGTATTCCAGCAGTTGTAGCTATTAATGAATTTGTCTCTGATACAGAAGCTGAAATTGCAGCTTTGAAGGAACTATGTGCCTCAATCGATGTTCCAGTTGAGTTGGCTAGTGTCTGGGCTGATGGGGCAGAAGGGGGCGTAGCACTTGCCGAAACGCTTGTCAAGACAATCTCTGAAAATCCAGCTAACTACACTCGTCTTTATGACAATGACCTTTCTGTCCAAGAAAAGATTGAAAAGATTGTCACTGAAATCTATCGTGGTAGCAAAGTGAACTTTGAAAAGAAAGCTCAAACGCAAATTGCCCAAATCGTTCAGAATGGTTGGGACAAATTGCCAATCTGTATGGCTAAAACTCAGTACAGTTTCTCTGATAATCCAAATGCACTTGGAGCTCCAGAAAACTTTGAAATTACCATTCGTGAATTGGTACCAAAATTAGGTGCAGGCTTCATCGTTGCCTTAACTGGTGATGTTATGACTATGCCTGGTCTTCCAAAACGACCAGCAGCTCTCAATATGGATGTTGAAAGTGACGGAACCGTTCTAGGATTGTTCTAATAGTTTAATTGAAGTCAAATGAGTTTGGAGAAACTATCCAAGCTCATTTTTTATCTGGATATAAGTAGTTGTCTTCAGTTGATGAGAGAGTTGTTTACTACACGCAACCGGTCTATGTAAAGATATTTTCCCTGATTTTTGATATAATAGAAACATTGACTTCGAGAGTAAGGAAGAGAAAATGAACGTATTATTAAATGGAATGAATGACCGTCAGGCTGAGGCGGTGCAAACGACAGAAGGGCCCTTGTTGATCATGGCGGGGGCTGGTTCTGGAAAGACTCGTGTTTTGACCCATCGTATTGCCTACTTGATTGATGAAAAAATGGTCAATCCTTGGAATATCTTGGCCATTACCTTTACCAACAAGGCAGCGCGTGAGATGAAGGAGCGTGCTTATGGGCTCAATCCAGCTACTCAGGACTGTCTGATTGCTACCTTTCACTCCATGTGTGTTCGTATTCTGCGTCGCGATGCGGATCATATTGGTTACAATCGTAATTTCACCATTGTAGATCCTGGTGAACAGCGAACCCTCATGAAACGAATCCTCAAGCAGTTAAACTTGGATCCTAAAAAATGGAATGAACGGACTATTTTGGGAACCATTTCCAATGCTAAGAATGACCTGATTGATGATGTCGTATATGCTGCTCAAGCTGGTGATATGTATACGCAAATCGTAGCTCAGTGTTATACAGCCTATCAAAAAGAGCTTCGTCAGTCAGAGTCTGTTGACTTTGATGATTTGATTATGCTGACCTTGCGTCTCTTTGATCAGAATCCTGATGTCTTGACCTACTATCAGCAGAAGTTCCAATACATCCACGTTGATGAGTACCAAGATACCAACCATGCCCAGTACCAACTGGTCAAACTTTTGGCTTCACGCTTTAAAAATATCTGCGTGGTCGGTGATGCAGACCAATCTATCTACGGTTGGCGTGGGGCTGATATGCAGAATATCTTGGATTTTGAGAAAGATTACCCTAATGCCAAGGTTGTTTTATTAGAAGAAAATTACCGTTCAACCAAAACTATTCTCCAAGCAGCAAACGACGTTATTAAAAACAATAAAAATCGTCGTCCTAAGAATCTCTGGACCCAGAATTCGGATGGGGAACAGATTATTTACTATCGTGCAAATGACGAACAGGATGAGGCTGTTTTTGTAGCCAAAACCATCGATGAACTTGGTCGTAGCCAAAACTTCCTCCACAAGGATTTTGCAGTTCTTTATCGAACCAATGCGCAATCCCGTACTATTGAGGAAGCCCTGCTCAAGTCCAATATTCCTTATACTATGGTTGGAGGGACCAAGTTCTACAGCCGTAAGGAAATTCGCGATATTATCGCTTATCTGAATCTCATTGCAAATTTAAGTGACAATATCAGTTTTGAGCGCATTATTAACGAGCCTAAACGCGGAATTGGTCCAGGAACGGTTGAGAAAATCCGTGACTTTGCTAACCTACAAGAGATGTCCATGCTAGACGCTTCAGCCAATATCATGCTGTCTGGCATCAAAGGAAAAGCAGCCCAGTCTATCTGGGAGTTCGCCAATATGATTTTGGATTTGCGGGAGCAACTGGACCAATTAACCATCACCGAGCTGGTGGAGGTTGTTCTAGAAAAAACAGGTTATGTCGATATTCTCAATGCTCAAGCGACCATAGAAAGCAAGGCGCGGGTTGAAAATATCGAAGAATTCCTATCTGTTACCAAGAATTTTGATGACAATCCTGATAGTCAAGAAGAAGAAACAGGTTTGGATAAACTCAGTCGTTTCTTGAATGACTTGGCTTTGATTGCAGATACGGATTCAGGCAGTCAGGAGACATCTGAAGTAACCTTGATGACCCTCCATGCAGCGAAAGGACTAGAGTTCCCAGTTGTCTTTATCATTGGGATGGAGGAAAATGTATTTCCGCTTAGCCGTGCAGCTGAAGATCCAGATGAACTGGAAGAAGAACGCCGTTTGGCCTATGTCGGTATCACACGCGCTGAAAAAATTCTCTATCTGACCAACGCCAACTCACGCTTGCTTTTCGGTCGTACCAACTACAATCGTCCAACACGTTTCATCAATGAAATCAGTTCGAACCTGCTTGAGTATCAGGGCTTAGCTCGACCAGCGAATACTAGCTTTAAAGCCTCTTATAGCAGTGGTGGGATTGCTTTCGGTCAAGGTATGAGCTTAGCTCAGGCCCTTCAAGAACGGAAACGTAATGCCGCACCAAGCTCTATCCAGTCAAGTGGTCTCCCATTTGGACAATTTGCAGCCGGAAATAAAAAAGATTCGACTGATACAAGTTGGTCTATTGGAGATATTGCACTCCACAAAAAGTGGGGTGAGGGAACAGTTCTTGAAGTGTCGGGTAGTGGTGATACTCAGGAACTGAAAATCAATTTCCCAGAAGTGGGGCTGAAAAAACTCCTAGCCAGTGTTGCCCCAATTGAGAAAAAAATCTAATTTTTCATCCTTCTCACGAATAATAAAGTGAGGAGGATTTTTATGTACAGTATTTCATTCCAAGAAGATTCACTCTTACCTAGAGAAAGACTAGTTAAAGAGGGAGTAGAGGCCCTGAGCAATCAAGAATTACTAGCTATTCTGCTCAGAACGGGAACGCGTCAGACAAACGTTTTTGAAATTGCACAAAAAGTCTTGAATAGTCTGACTAGTCTAACTGATTTAAAGAAAATGACCCTGCAGGAATTGCAGAGTCTGTCTGGTATAGGACGGATTAAGGCCATTGAACTACAAGCAGTGATTGAACTGGGGCATCGCATTCATAAACATGAAACCCTTGAGATGGAAAGTATTCTCAGCAGTCAAAAGCTAGCCAAGAAAATGCAACAGGAACTTGGCGACAAAAAACAAGAGCACCTAGTGGCGCTCTATCTCAATACTCAAAATCAAATCATTCATCAGCAAACCATCTTTATCGGATCTGCGACACGCAGTATTGCTGAACCGAGAGAAATCCTTCACTATGCTTTGAAGCATATGGCAACCTCGGTGATTCTCGTTCACAATCATCCATCTGGTGCTGTATCTCCTAGTCGAAATGACGACCATGTCACTAAGCTAGTAAAGGAAGCTTGCGAACTGATGGGGATCGTTCTCTTGGACCACCTGATTGTCTCTCATTCTGATTACTTTAGTTACCGTGAAAAGACGGATCTGATTTAAAGTTCGTTTACAACATAGTCAAATAGTGTTTTATCCTTGGGACGATTTTCAAATAGAAATTCAGGATGCCATTGGACACCAAGATAAGGAAAATCATCTGTAGTTGTGACTGCCTCGATAATCTTATCCTTGGGATCATAAGCCACAACCTTAAGATTAGGAGCTAGATCTTTAATACTCTGGTGGTGGAAGGAGTTGATATGAGAGATTTCTCCATAGATCTCTCGGAGAATTGTATCAGGCTCAGTCACGAGGCGTTGGGTCGTGTATTCGGCTGAACAGTCCTGCCAATGATCCTCAATATCTTGATGAAGTGTGCCTCCCATAGCGACGTTGAAGAGCTGGGTACCCCGACAAACAGAGAAAATTGGTTTCTTCTGTTTGATGGCTTCTCTGATAAGAGCTAATTCAAACTGGTCTCTTTGAAGATGGTAGTCATCGCTGTCAATGGTTTTAGGTTCACCATAGAATTTTGGATCAACATTTTGCCCACCCGTAAGGATGAGTTTGTCAATCATAGCGACGTAATGGCTTGCCATTTCTTGATCACCAATCGGTAGGATGATGGGAATTCCGCCAGCGTCCTTGACTCCTTCAATAAAGCCTTTTGCCGTATAGCTCATCATGACATCATCATCTGGATGAGCTTTTTCATTTCCTGTAATCCCAATAACTGGTTTTTTCATAAATGCTTTCGCTTTCTAATCCTCTTTACGCATAAAATAGAGGAGAGTTTGGAGTTCGCTTGTCAAATCAACATACTGAACGACCACATCTTTTGGAAGGTGAAGGTGGACGGGCGAAAAACTGAGAATACCTTTTATACCTGCATCGACCAAAAGATTGGCAACTTCTTGTGATTTAACACTTGGAACAGTTAGGATAGCAGTTTTGACATCTGCTTCTTTGATCTTTTCTTTAATCTGAGAGATGCCATAGATTGGAATCCCGTCAGGTGTCTGGGTGCCAACTTCTGGATGGTCATCTAGGTCAAAGGCCATGATAATCTTCATCTTGTTGCGCTCATGGAAGCGGTAGTGGAGAAGGGCATGCCCCATATTTCCAATCCCAACTAGCATAACATTTGTAATTGAGTTATCATTTAGGAGATCAGCAAAAAAATTCATCAATTTTTTGACATCATAACCAAATCCACGTCTTCCTAGTTCACCAAAGTAGGAAAAATCACGACGGACAGTCGCAGAATCGATACCGATAGCCTCTGCAATTTGTTTGGAGTTGGCACGTTCGATTTTCTCGGCATGAAATCTCTTGAAAATTCGATAGTAAAGAGAGAGTCTTTTTGCTGTTGCTTTTGGAATAGCAGACTGTTTATCTTTCACAAAATCACAACCTTTCTATTCTTCTATTTTATAGAAACATTGTGAAAAAATCAACAAAAACAAGAAAAAACTAAGAGAATTCTTAGTTTTAATCTGAAAAATTAGTTTGTGATAGAAAACGGTAGAGATCGCCAACTAATCCTTGATAAATCACTTTATCATTCAGTGTTAAGGAGCTGATTAGGAGAGTGTCGGGCAGGGTCACACAGCCCGATAGTGATAGCATAAGCTCTTCGTAATCGGCAAATTCAAGTGTGCGTTCTACTTGATAGTTATCTTTATAAGTCAAACGAAACATAGCCAATCATCTCTCTTCTTTTGTGAAGATTCCGCGTTCTACAAGACTGTCCATGAGGAAGTAGAATTTTTCTTGGTGGATATGGTGTTCTTCAGATTTAAAGATATTCACCAAACGAAGACCTGATTTGTCAGTGATGTTAAGCTTGGCTCCAGTAAGTTCCTTGTTAATGATAATTTTTAGTTGGAAACCTTCACCGCTGTTGGGAACTTTTTCAAGTAGACGAGTCAGTTCGTAGTTTCCGACTTTTGTTTCAAAGAAAGTATTGTCTTTTAGTGTAAACTTTTTTACAGATGGACTAAGTGTATAGTCGTAGTGGCAGTTTTGTAGTTTAATGGTTTTTTCGAATGCCATTAGGTTAATCTCCAATAATATTTTTTAAGGTTTGTGCCAGTTGTTTCAGTTCGTTCTCGGTATTAAGAGGAGAAAGACTGATACGGATAGACTCTTTTAAACGATGGGAATCAGACCCATAAAAAGCTTCTAGGACATGGCTCGTTTGCACAATACCAGCAGTACAAGCAGAACCAGTTGAGATTGAAATTCCTTCAAGGTCTAACCGTAGCAAGAGCAAATCATTTTTTTGACCAGGGAAGCCAATGTTGAAAACATAAGGAAGTTGGTGTTTGCTTTCATTGAGATAGTAGTTGAGACCTGTAATTTCTTCTAGAAAAACAGTTTTTAGTCCCTCTAGTTTTTGGTAATGCTTAGCCTGATGATCCAAGTCTTCTTTGAGGGCAGCAACCATACCGACGATGGCAGCAAGATTTTCTGTTCCAGCCCGTTTCTTTTGTTCTTGGTCCCCACCGTGAAGATAGGAATCAAAGTCCACAGACGAAGCGTAAAGAAAGCCGATTCCTTTTGGTCCATGGAATTTATGAGCAGAAGCGCTAAGGAAATCAATTCCTAATTCTTCTGGATGGATAGGGATTTTCCCGATAGCTTGAACAGCATCAACATGATAAGCAGCAGGATGCTCTTTTAAAACACGTCCAATCTCAGCGATAGGTAAGAGACTGCCCGTTTCATTATTGGCATACATAGTAGAAACTAGAATGGTATCGTCACGTAACGCTTCTTTAATCTGCTGGGCAGTGATTTCTTGATTTACTGGTTGGATGATGGTCGCTTCAAAACCAAAATGTTGAACCAGATAATCAATGGTCTCAAGCACAGAATGGTGTTCAATAGCTGTCGTGATGATGTGTTTTCCACGCTCTTGATGGCGGAGACAATAGCCGATAATAGCGGTATTGTTACTTTCTGTACCGCCAGACGTAAAAAAGATATGTTGAGGTTTGGTTCCAAGTAAGTGAGCCAACTCCTGACGGGCTTCACGGAGCAGTTTGCCAGCATGGCGACCATGACTGTGAATACTTGAAGGATTGCCATGGGTTTCCTGCATGACCTTGGTCATTTCTGCGATAGCTACTGCTGACATTGGAGTAGTGGCAGCATTGTCCAAATAAATCAAAGAATCACCTTATTCCTTTTTATTATATGCAAAGAGTGGGCTAACTGGTTTTCTTTCGTGGATACGGACGATGGCATCGCCAATCAATTCGCTAGCAGTAATGTAGCACACATTTTTCGGAGTTCTCTCTTTTGTGGCTACTGAGTCTGTCACAAGGATTTCTTTTATGTTAGTAGCATCAAGAAGGTCAGCAGCGCCTTCTACAAAGAGACCATGACTGGATACCGCATAGATTTCAGTTGCACCTTCACGCTCAACGATTTTGGCTGCTTCTGAGAAAGTACGCCCAGTATTTAGGATATCATCAATCAAGATGGCCTTCTTGCCTTCGACATCACCGATGATATAACCTTGGCTACGCTCTGAATCGTCTTGAGCATAGTCGATGATTGCGATTGGTGCATCTAAATATTCAGCTAAGCTGCGGGCACGTTTGACGCCAGAATTTTTTGGACTAACAACAACCACATCTGATCCCAGCAACCCTTTATCGCTGTAGTGTTTAGCAAAGAGAGGAATTGTATAGAGGTTATCTACTGGAATGTCAAAGAAACCTTGAACCTGAACAGCGTGCAAATCAAGAGTTAGAACACGACTTACACCAGCCTTGACAAGCATATTGGCAACCAGTTTTGCAGTGAGGGGTTCGCGAGAAGAAGCGATACGATCCTGACGAGCATAACCAAAGTAAGGAAGGACAACGTTGATACTATGAGCACTTGCACGTACACAAGCATCAACCATGATTAACAACTCCATCAAGTGGTTGCTAACGGGGTAGCTGGTTGATTGGATGATGTAGACATCGTAACCACGGACACTCTCTTCAATGTTGACCTGGATTTCACCATCAGAAAATTGGCGAGAAGATAATTTTCCGAGAGGTATCCCAACCGTTTCTGCGATTTTCTGTGCAATTTCATGATTGGAATTAAGTGCAAAAAGTTTCATGTTGTTTCTATCTGACATTATGGACCGTCCTCTGTAAACTCTAAATATTTTGTCTCCATTATTCTACCAAAAAATGGAGATTATTTCAGTAATTTTTCATGCTTTTAATAAAACGAATTAATTTTGAAGGAGCTTTTTGATAAGTGATACTATTTTCTGAAAGAAATTGCTGAAAATCTCGTTTTCCTTTCTCGTGATCAGTGACCTCTAGCTCCAGTTCGTAGTCTGTATGATCAAAGTAGTGACTTTCATCTAGTGCCATTAGACCAATCGACGTTTCCATTTCGTAACGAATAGTTGCAAGACAACCCAGAACAAACCAGTCTTGGCTTAGAATACCAATCTTAGCAAGTTCCTCTAGAACGAGTCCTTGAGGAAGTATTTGTTTTTCTAGGTAAGATTCAGCCTCTGGAAGATTCAGTTTCTGATTGTATTCCATATTTCCTACAATTTGTGGAACCTTCAAGGTCAACTCCGCCCAATCTGAAAAGGTGCGAATGCGCATGGCAACCTTTTTTTCACGCAATTGAAAATCAGGTGTATCAATGTAGTAGTTTTTCTGAAGTACGGGTTGGATATGGGAAAATTGTTCTTTTAAATGATCGTAATCCTCTTTTTTCAGTAGTGTTTTCAGTTCAATTTCTAAATGTTTCATTTTTCTAACCTTTTTTTTATCTTTGAAAGCGATTTATGGTATAATGGACAATGTATTTATTGTATATGATTGTAGTGAAAAAATCAAAAATTTTCAACAACACAATCACATACCAAAAGGGAGAAAATATGACCATAGAATGGGAAGAATTTTTAGATCCTTACATTCAAGCTGTTGGTGAATTGAAGATTAAACTTCGTGGGATTCGCAAACAATATCGTAAACAAAACAAGCACTCTCCGATTGAGTTTGTTACTGGACGGGTGAAGCCGATCGAAAGTATTAAGGAAAAAATGAATCGCAGAGGGATTGGCTACGATACTTTGGAACATGACTTGCAGGATATCGCGGGTTTGCGGGTCATGGTGCAGTTCGTCGATGATGTTCAGGAAGTTGTTGCGATTTTACGCAAACGCCATGATATGAGAGTAGTACAGGAACGTGACTACATCACTCATCGTAAGGCTTCGGGTTATCGCTCCTATCATGTGGTGGTAGAGTATACAGTTGACACCATCAGTGGTGTTAAGACAATTCTGGCTGAAATTCAAATCCGGACTTTAGCCATGAATTTTTGGGCTACGATTGAGCATTCGCTCAATTATAAGTATCAGGGGGATTTCCCAGAGGAGATCAAGAAACGCTTGGAGATTACAGCTAGAATTTCCCATCAATTGGATGAAGAAATGGGGAAAATTCGTGATGATATTCAGGAAGCACAGGCTCTCTTTGATCCTTTAAGTAGAAAACTAAACGACGGTGTAGGAAATAGTGACGATACAGATGAAGAATACAGGTAAACGAATTGATCTGATTGCAAATAGAAAACCGCAGAGTCAAAAGGTTTTGTATGAGCTGAAAAATCAGTTGAAAAAACATCATTTTATACTCAACGACACCAATCCTGACATCGTCATATCAATTGGTGGGGATGGGATGCTTTTGTCTGCCTTTCACAAGTACGAGAATCAGTTAGATAAAGTTCGATTTATTGGCGTACATACAGGACACTTGGGATTTTACACAGATTACCGCGACTTTGAGCTGGACCAGTTGGTTACCAATCTCCAACTGGATACTGGTGCCAAGGTTTCCTATCCTGTTTTGAATGTCAAGGTGACACTTGAAAACGGAGAAGTTAAGACCTTCCGTGCATTAAACGAAGCCAGCATCCGTCGATCGGATCGCACCATGGTTGCGGATATCATCATTAACCACGTTCCGTTTGAGAGATTTCGTGGAGATGGAGTGACTGTTTCAACGCCGACGGGAAGTACTGCCTATAACAAGTCTTTGGGTGGAGCTGTCTTGCATCCTACCATTGAAGCCTTGCAGTTGACGGAGATAGCGAGTCTTAACAACCGAGTCTATCGCACTTTGGGTTCATCAATCATTATTCCCAAAAAAGATAAGATTGAACTCTTACCGACACGCAATGATTACCACACGATATCAGTCGATAACAGCGTCTATTCATTCCGTAATATTGAACGGATTGAGTATCAAATCGATCATCACAAGATTCACTTCGTAGCGACGCCAAGTCACACTAGTTTCTGGAATCGCGTCAAAGATGCCTTCATCGGCGAGGTGGACGAATGAGGTTTGAATTTATCGTAGATGAACATGTCAAAGTCAAAACCTTTCTTAAGAAACACGAGGTTTCTAAAGGACTTTTGGCTAAGATAAAGTTTCGAGGTGGGGCTATTTTGGTCAACGACCAACCTCAAAATGCGACTTATCTCTTAGATGTTGGAGACAGGGTTACCATTGATATTCCAGCAGAGGAAGGGTTTGAGAGCCTTGAAGCTATTGAGTGTCCACTGGATATCTTGTATGAGGATGACCATTTTCTGGTTTTGAATAAGCCTTATGGAGTAGCCTCTATTCCTAGTGTTAATCATTCTAATACCATTGCCAATTTTATCAAGGGCTACTATGTCAAGCGGGAATATGAAAACCAGCAGGTTCACATCGTGACCAGGCTTGATAGAGATACATCTGGTTTGATGCTCTTTGCCAAGCACGGCTATGCTCATGCACGTTTAGACAAGCAACTGCAACGAAAGTCTATCGAAAAAAGGTATTTTGCTTTGGTTAAAGGAGCTGGTGTTTTGGATCCTGAAGGGGAAATTATTGCCCCGATTGCGCGTGATGTGGACTCCATTATCACGAGACGGGTCGCCAAAGGTGGGAAATACGCCCATACATCTTACAAAGTTGTAGCGTCTTATGGAAATATTCACCTAGTCGATATTCGCCTGCATACTGGTCGAACTCATCAGATCCGAGTGCATTTTTCTCATATTGGCTTCCCCTTGTTGGGAGATGATCTCTATGGAGGCAGCCTAGAAGATGGTATTCAACGCCAGGCTCTGCATTGTCATTATTTATCTTTTTATCATCCTTTTTTAGGGCGTCAGCTGGAGCTGGAAAGCCCTTTGCCAGATGATTTTAACAATCTTATTATTCAGTTATCAACTAATACTCTTTAAAATCTATTTTGAGTATAATTAATTATCTTAAAGGAGAAACTCATGGAAGTTTTTGAAAGTCTGAAAGCCAGTTTAGTTGGCAAAAATGCTCGTATTGTTCTACCTGAAGGGGAAGAACCACGTATCCTTCAAGCAACAAAACGCTTAGTAAAAGAAACGGAAGTTGTTCCTGTTTTGCTCGGAAATCCTGCAAAAATTAAAATTTATCTTGAAATCGAAGGGATCATGGATGGTTATGAAGTGATTGATCCACATCATTATCCTCAATTTGAAGACATGGTGGTTGCACTCGTAGAACGTCGTAAAGGAAAAATGTCGGAAGAAGAAGCACGTCAGGTCTTACTAGAAGATGTCAACTACTTTGGTGTTATGCTTGTCTATATGGGCTTGGTAGATGGAATGGTATCAGGTGCTATTCACTCAACAGCTTCAACAGTTCGTCCAGCTCTTCAAATTATCAAAACTCGTCCAAATGTAACTCGTACTTCAGGAGCTTTTCTTATGGTGCGTGGTACAGAACGTTACTTGTTTGGTGACTGTGCCCTTAATATTAATCCTGATGCAGAAGCTTTGGCTGAAATTGCTATTAACTCAGCAATTACTGCCAAAATGTTTGGGATTCAACCCAAAATCGCTATGCTAAGCTATTCTACAAAAGGTTCTGGTTTTGGTGATAGTGTTGATAAGGTGGTTGAAGCAACTAAATTAGCACACGATCTACGTCCAGACCTTGAGATTGATGGGGAATTGCAATTTGACGCAGCTTTCGTCCCAGAAACAGCAGCACTAAAAGCTCCAGGTAGCAATGTAGCAGGTCAAGCAAATGTCTTCATCTTCCCAGGTATCGAAGCAGGAAATATCGGCTACAAAATAGCTGAACGTCTAGGTGGTTTCGCAGCTATCGGTCCCGTTCTACAAGGATTGAATAAACCAGTCAACGACCTATCACGTGGATGTAACCCAGATGATGTTTACAAATTAACGCTCATCACAGCAGCTCAAGCAATCAATCAATAAGAAATGGAGTCTCTTCTACTAAAGGAAGGGGCTTTTTAGTACTGAGAAAAGGACAGTTAGAAGCTTCTATGTTATACTAGATATATGTTAGATTTGAAAGAATACGGTGTTGACATGTGGCCGGAGGAGAAGATTTCCTCTTTCCGTGAGAAACTCCTCAACTGGTACGATGAAAACAAACGGGATTTACCATGGCGTAGAAGTAAAAATCCTTATCATATCTGGGTTTCTGAAATTATGCTTCAACAGACTAGAGTAGACACAGTTATTCCCTACTATGAACGATTCTTGGACTGGTTTCCGACAGTGGAAAGTTTGGCTAATGCGCCTGAAGAGCGTTTGCTGAAAGCATGGGAGGGGTTAGGTTATTATTCTAGAGTGCGTAATATGCAGGTTGCGGCTCAGCAGATTATGGCTGACTTTGGTGGTCAATTTCCAAACACCTATGAAGGAATTTCTAGTTTAAAAGGGATTGGTCCCTACACTGCGGGAGCAATTTCCAGTATCGCTTTTAATTTACCTGAGCCCGCGGTCGATGGCAATGTTATGCGGGTTTTGGCACGTTTATTTGAGGTTAATCATGATATAGGAGTTCCCAGCAATCGAAAGATTTTTCAGGCTATGATGGAAATCTTGATTGATCCAGAACGGCCAGGTGACTTTAACCAAGCTCTGATGGATTTAGGCTCTGACATAGAGGCTCCAGTTAATCCTCGACCAGAAGAAAGCCCTGTTAAGGACTTTAGTGCAGCCTATCAGAATGGAACTATGGATTCTTATCCAATTAAAGAACCCAAGAAAAAGCCTCTCCCAATCTATCTCAAGGCTTTGGTTGTGCGCAATGCTCAAGGTCAATATCTACTTGAGAAAAACGAAAGTGAGAAACTGCTAGCTGGTTTTTGGCATTTCCCCTTGATAGAAGTAGAGGAGTTTTCACAGGAAGAGGAACAGCTGAATCTATTTGCTCAGGTTGCTGAAAAAAGCGTTGCTTTTGGTCCAACACCCCAAGAAAGTTTTGAGCAAGATTATGATTTAGAAGTTGATTGGTCCCATCAAGCATTTGATCAAGTCAAGCATGTATTTAGTCATCGGAAATGGCATATTCAAATCCTAGCGGGTCAGGTGACAGAATCAAAACAGTTTTCTGACAGAGAAATTCGCTGGGTTTCTTCTCAGGAATTTTCTGATTATCCATTTGCTAAACCTCAACAAAAGATTTGGCAGGTTTATAAAACAGTTCTTGAAGATGAGGGCTGGAATTAGCCATTTGTGCCTTCTTTACATTTTTTTGTTATAATAGATAAAGAAAAGGTGAACATATGAAAAAAATATTAGTTGTAGATGATGAGAAACCAATCTCAGATATTATTAAGTTCAATATGACCAAAGAAGGCTATGAGGTTGTAACGGCCTTTAACGGTAGAGAAGCTATTGAACTATTTGAGGCAGAGCAACCAGATATTATTATTCTAGACTTGATGCTACCTGAAATTGATGGTTTAGAAGTAGCCAAAGCCATTCGTAAAACGAGTAGTGTGCCTATCATTATGCTCTCAGCCAAGGATAGTGAGTTTGACAAGGTTATTGGTTTAGAACTTGGGGCAGATGATTATGTGACCAAGCCATTTTCAAATCGTGAGTTGCAAGCTCGTGTGAAGGCTTTACTCCGTCGTACAGACCTCGCTTCAGCTGATAGTCAAGAGTCTGATGAAAAGAAATCCCAACCCCTGCAGATTGGCGATTTGGAAATTGTCCCAGATGCTTATGTGGCTAAGAAATACGGTGAGGAATTAGAGTTGACTCATCGTGAGTTTGAGCTTTTGTACCACTTGGCCTCTCATATTGGTCAAGTCATTACTCGTGAACACTTGCTTGAGACTGTTTGGGGCTATGATTATTTTGGTGATGTTCGTACAGTAGACGTGACTATCCGACGTTTGCGTGAAAAAATTGAAGACACTCCAAGCCGTCCAGAATACATCCTAACACGTCGTGGTGTGGGGTACTATATGAGAAATAATGATTGAAGATATTAGACAAACGATTCTGACCAGTGATTTTATCTTTATTTTGATTTTGCTGGGCTTTATCTTGGTGGTCACCTTGCTATTGCTAGAAAATCGCCGTGATAATATTCGTCTAAAGCAGATTAATCAAAAGGTCAAGGATTTGATTGCAGGGGATTATTCTCGAGTATTAGATATGCAGGGAAGTTCTGAAATTACCAACATCACCAATAACCTCAATGATTTGTCTGAGGTCATTCGTTTAACGCAGGAAAATCTGGAGCAAGAAACAAAAAGGCTTAACAGTATTCTTTCTTATATGACAGATGGAGTTCTTGCGACCAATCGCCGTGGTCAGATTACTATGATTAACGATATGGCTAAGAAACAGCTGGGTATCGTAAAAGAAGAAGCATTGAACAAAAGCATCCTCGAATTGCTTAAGATAGAGGAAGAGTATGAACTGCGTGACCTCATTACACAGATTCCCGAATTGATGATTGATTCCCAAAATGCTAATGGAGAATATCTTAGCCTTCGTGTGCGTTTTGCACTCATTCGTCGTGAGTCTGGATTCATCTCTGGTTTGGTTGCCGTTTTGCACGATACGACTGAACAGGAGAAGGAAGAACGCGAACGGAGACTCTTCGTGTCCAATGTTAGCCATGAGTTGAGGACTCCTTTGACGAGTGTTAAATCTTATCTTGAAGCCTTAGACGAGGGAGCCTTATATGATCCTGTTGCTCCTGATTTTATCAAGGTTTCGCTTGATGAAACCAACCGTATGATGCGGATGGTGACAGATCTCTTGCATCTCTCTCGTATTGATAATGCGACCACTCAGTTGGATGTGGAATTGATTAATTTTACAGCCTTCATCACCTTTATCCTCAATCGTTTCGATAAGATGAGGAGCCAGGATGAAGAGAAAAAATATGAGCTGGTTAGAGATTACCCAATCAATTCAGTTTGGATCGAGATTGATACCGATAAAATGACCCAGGTGATTGATAATATTCTCAACAATGCCATCAAGTACTCACCAGATGGTGGGAAAATCACTGTCAGCATGAAAACTACTGATGACCAGATGATTTTATCCATAAAAGACCAAGGTCTAGGTATTCCAAAGCAAGATTTGCCGAAGATTTTTGACCGCTTTTACCGTGTGGATCGTGCAAGAAGTCGTGCTCAAGGTGGAACTGGTCTAGGTTTGGCTATCGCCAAGGAAATCATCAAACAACACAATGGCTTTATTTGGGCCAAAAGTGAATACGGTAAGGGCTCAACCTTTACCATAGTGCTCCCTTATGATAAGGATGCCGTAAAAGAAGAAATATGGGAGGACGAAATAGAAGACTAGAATGAGTGAAATAGGCTTTAAATACAGTATTTTAGCATCAGGTTCCAGTGGAAATTCCTTTTATCTGGAAACCCCAAAAAAGAAAATCTTAGTGGATGCAGGCTTGTCTGGTAAGAAAATTACCAGTCTCTTGAGTGAAATTAACCGCAAACCTGAGGATCTGGATGCGATTTTGATTACGCATGAGCATTCCGACCATATCCATGGAGTCGGTGTATTGGCTCGTAAGTATGGTATGGACCTTTATGCCAATGAAAAAACTTGGCAGGCTATGGAAAATAGCAAGTACCTCGGTAAGGTGGATTCATCGCAGAAGCACATTTTTGAAATGGGTAAAACCAAAACCTTTGGTGACATCGACATCGAGAGTTTTGGTGTTAGCCATGATGCAGTCGCACCTCAGTTTTATCGCTTTATGAAAGATGACAAGAGTTTTGTCATGTTGACCGATACAGGTTATGTTAGTGACCGT
Organism: Streptococcus oralis; assembly: GCF_003944215.1. Lineage (GTDB taxonomy): Bacteria > Bacillota > Bacilli > Lactobacillales > Streptococcaceae > Streptococcus > Streptococcus oralis_BI. Next base: position 23,638 of record NZ_RJVZ01000012.1, read on the forward strand.
ATGGCTGGAATTGTCGAGAATGCTGACGGTTATCTCATCGAGTCCAACCACGATGTGGAAATCTTGAGAGCAGGTTCTTATGCTTGGCGACTCAAACAGCGAATTCTATCAGATCTCGGTCACCTTTCTAACGAAGACGGTGCTGAGGCCATGATTCGTGCAATGGGAAATCGGACCAAGAAAATCTACCTCGGGCATTTGTCCAAAGAGAACAATATCAAGGAGTTGGCTCATATGACCATGGTCAATCAGCTGACTCAAGCTGATCTGGGAGTAGGAGTAGACTTTAAGGTTTACGACACTTCCCCAGATACAGCAACACCATTGACAGATATATAAAAAGAAGGCGAGTGCCTTCTTTTGTTGTCTTTTACAATCCTGCAAATTCTTTGATTTCTTGAGCTGACATTGAAGAGTCGCAACGAACATTGATTTGACCATCTGCAACGTGGACAAAACCTGGTACAGTTGGAATTCCATAACGTGAACGGAAATCTTGCAAGGCTTCCAATTGGCTTGGTTCTTCACTGTTGATGAAGTAGATGTGTGCTTTGGTTTTAGCTACAACGCTTGCTAATGTAGCAGCAAATTTACGGCAGTAAGGGCAAGTTTTACGACCAATAAAGAAGGTTGCTGTTTCTTTATTATCAAGTGCTTCTTGCGCACGCGCAACTGTAGTCACTTCAAGGGCTTTAATATCTTCTAAAAACTGATTCATAAGAATACCTCTCTTTTTTGATAAAACTAGTATGCCACAAAGTTTCTAAAATTGCTTAGATTTGATACGAAAAAAAGATGAGATTAGCTGGTCTCATCTTTTATAGATTTTTATTTTACAAAAGCATTGATTTCTGCTTCGATATTAGCAATTTTAGCTTGTGATTCTTCATTACTTTCACCCACAACGGCAATGTAGAACTTGATTTTTGGTTCTGTACCTGAAGGGCGAACGGCAATCCAAGAACCGTCAGCAAGTGTGTATTTCAAGACATCACTTGGAGGAGTTGTCAAGTTTGTAACAGTACCGTCAGCAGCAGTAGCAGTTTGAGCCTTGAAGTCTTCTACGACAGTGATAGCTGTTGTGTTCCATTCTTTCGGACCATTGTCACGGAATTTAGCCATAATCGCTTTGATTTGCTCAGCTCCATCAACCCCTGAGAGAGTTACAGAGATAGTCTTTTCAGCGTAGTAACCGTACTCTTTGTAGATTTCTTCGATACCGTCAGCAAGAGTCAAGCCGCGTGAACGGTAGTAGGCAGCAAGCTCAGCAACGACAAGAACGGCTTGGATGGCGTCTTTATCACGTACGAATGGTTTAATCAAGTAACCGAAGCTTTCTTCAAATCCCATCATGTAAGTGTGATTGTGTTTTTCTTCGAATTCTTGAATCTTTTCAGCTATAAATTTGAAACCAGTCAAGACGTTAAACATAGTTGCGCCGTAGCTTTCAGCAATCTTCGTTACCAAGTCAGTTGATACGATAGACTTGCAGAGGGCTGCATTTGCAGGAAGTGTTCCAGCGTTTTTATGGGCTTCCAAGATGTATTTAGCCATGATGGCACCGATTTGGTTACCTGAAAGGTTGAGGTAGCTACCATCTTTTTGAAGAACTTCGACACCGACACGGTCAGCGTCAGGGTCAGTTGCGACAAGCACATCAGCACCAACTTGACGACCAAGTTCTTCAGCAAGTGCAAAGGCTGCTTGGTTTTCTGGGTTAGGAGACTTAACAGTTGAGAAGTCAGGGTCAGCAGTTGCTTGCGCTTCAACAACTTGAACAGAGTCAAATCCTGCTTGAGCAAGAGCGCGACGGGCCAACATTTCACCAGTACCATGAAGTGGTGTGTAGACAATCTTCATGTCTTTACCAAATTCTTCGATCAAGGCTGGGTTGATGTTAACATCTTTGACTTCTTTAAGGTATTCTACATCGACAGCTTCACCAATGACTTCAATCAAGCCAGAAGTTTTTTCAGCTTCCACATCAGCAACTTCAACTGCGAATGGATTTTCGATTGCACGGATGTAAGTCGTCAAAGCATCTGCATCGTGAGGAGGCATTTGTCCACCGTCTTCACCGTAAACCTTGTAACCGTTAAATGGAGCAGGGTTGTGACTGGCAGTAATCATGATACCTGCGAAACAGTTGAGGTGACGAACAGCGAATGAAAGTTCTGGAGTTGGACGGAGGCTTTCAAATACGTAAGATTTGATACCATGTTTTGCAAGAACTGCCGCAGATTCAAAGGCAAACTCAGGTGAGAAGTGACGACTATCGTAGGCAATTGCCACACCACGATCTTTTTCATTGCCACCTTTTGATTCAATCAATCGAGCCAAACCTTCAGTTGCTTGACGAACAACATAGATATTGATACGGTTAGTACCCGCACCAATTAAACCACGCATACCAGCAGTACCAAATTCAAGATTGGTATAGAAGGCATCTTCCTTTGTTTTTTCATCCATATTTTCCAAATCTTGACGAAGGTAGTCTGGAAGGTCAGCAAAATCGACCCATTTTTGATAATTTTCTTGGTAAGTCATAAAGTGTCTCCTTTTTTGTAAATTCTTTTAATCGCTTTCATTATATCACGATTTATCATTTTAGTAAAACGTTAGCATAACTTTCTGAAAAAGCTTGAAATGAAATGGATTCTATAGTCTTGAACCCCTTAGGGAAACATGCTATACTACCTATATGATTATTTTACAAGCCAATAAAATTGAACGTTCTTTTGCAGGCAAGCTTTTGTTTGATAATATAAACCTGCAAGTAGATGAACGAGACCGAATTGCTCTTGTTGGGAAAAATGGTGCAGGAAAGTCGACTCTGTTGAAGATTTTAGTTGGAGAAGAGGAGCCAACTAGTGGAGAAATCAATAAGAAAAAAGATGTTTCTCTGTCTTACCTAGCCCAAGATAGCCGTTTTGAGTCTGAAAATACCATCTACGATGAAATGCTCCATGTTTTTGATGATTTACGTCGAACGGAGAGACAACTACGTCAGATGGAATTGGAAATGGGTGAAAAGTCTGGTGAGGATTTGGATAAACTGATGGTGGATTATGATCGTTTGTCAGAAAATTTCCGTCAGGCTGGTGGTTTTACCTACGAAGCTGATATTCGAGCGATTTTAAATGGTTTCAAGTTTGATGAGACTATGTGGCAGATGAAAATTGCTGAGCTTTCAGGTGGTCAAAATACCCGTCTGGCACTAGCCAAAATGCTCCTTGAAAAGCCAAATCTCTTAGTCTTGGACGAACCAACCAACCACTTGGATATTGAAACCATTGCCTGGCTGGAGAATTACTTGGTGAACTATAGCGGTGCACTTATCATTGTCAGTCACGACCGTTATTTCTTGGACAAGGTTGCAACAATTACGCTCGATTTGACCAAGCATTCTTTGGATAGATATGTCGGAAATTACTCTCGTTTTGTTGAACAAAAAGAGCAAAAGTTAGCAACTGAGGCAAAAAATTATGAAAAGCAGCAGAAGGAAATCGCTGCTCTGGAAGACTTTGTCAATCGCAATCTAGTACGAGCTTCAACGACTAAACGTGCCCAATCTCGGCGTAAGCAACTGGAAAAAATGGAGCGTTTGGACAAGCCAGAAGCTGGTAAGAAATCAGCCAATATGACCTTTCAGTCTGAGAAAACGTCGGGTAATCTTGTCCTGACCGTTGAAAATGCAGCCATTGGTTATGATGGTGAAATATTGTCAGAGCCAATCAATCTCGACCTCCGTAAGATGAATGCTGTTGCCATCGTAGGACCAAATGGTATTGGGAAGTCAACCTTTATCAAGTCAATAGTAGACCAGATTCCTTTTATCAAAGGAGAGAAGCGTTTTGGAGCAAATGTTGAGGTTGGTTACTATGACCAGACTCAAAGCAAGTTAACACCTAGTAATACTGTTCTGGATGAACTTTGGAATGATTTTAAATTAACACCAGAGGTTGAAATCCGTAACCGCCTTGGCGCTTTCCTCTTCTCAGGGGATGATGTTAAAAAGTCAGTCGGAATGCTATCTGGTGGTGAACGCGCTCGTTTGCTTCTTGCTAAACTTTCGATGGAAAATAATAACTTCCTGATTTTGGACGAGCCGACCAACCACTTGGATATTGATAGCAAGGAAGTGCTAGAAAATGCCTTGATAGACTTTGATGGAACCCTTCTGTTTGTCAGTCACGACCGTTACTTTATCAATCGTGTAGCCACTCATGTCTTGGAATTGTCTGAGAATGGTTCGACTCTTTACTTGGGAGATTATGACTACTATGTTGATAAAAAGGCTGAAATGGAAGTCAGCCAGACAGAAGAAGTTTCAACTAGCAATCAAGCAAAAGAAGCAAGTTCAGTTAATGACTACCAAGCTCAGAAAGAAAGTCAGAAAGAAGCCCGTAAGCTCATGCGCCAAATAGAGAGTTTAGAGGCTGAAATCGAAGAGTTAGAAACTCAAAGTCAAGCCATTTCTGAACAAATGCTGGAAACCAACGATGCTGAAAAGCTCATGGAATTGCAGGCTGAACTGGACAAAATCAGCCATCGTCAGGAAGAGGCTATGCTTGAGTGGGAAGAATTATCGGAGCAGGTGTAAAGATGGAACATCTTGGAAAGGTATTTCGTGAATTTCGAACAAGTGGGAAGTACTCCTTGAAAGAGGCGGCAGGTGAATCATGTTCAACCTCTCAGTTATCTCGCTTCGAACTTGGAGAGTCTGATCTAGCAGTTTCTCGTTTCTTTGAGATTTTGGATAATATTCATGTGACCATTGAAAATTTTATGGATAAAGCTAGAGATTTCCAAAATCATGAACACGTTGCCTTGATGGCGCAGATTATTCCGCTTTACTACTCAAATGATATTGCAGGTTTTCAACAGCTTCAAAAAGAACAACTACAGAAAGCGAAGAGTTCGACCAATCCTCTCTATTTTGAGCTGAATTGGATTCTGCTACAAGGACTGATTTGTCAAAGAGATGCTCGTTACACGATGAGTCAGAGTGATTTGGATAAGGTAGCAGATTATCTTTTCCAAACAGAAGAATGGACCATGTATGAGTTGATCCTTTTTGGTAATCTCTATACTTTCTACAATGTGGACTATGTGGCTCGGATTGGTAGAGAAGTCATGGAGCGAGAAGACTACTACAAAGAAATTGGTCGACATCGAAAACTCGTTTTGATTCTAGCTCTTAACTGTTACCAGCATTGTTTGGAGAATCGCTCCTTTACGGATGCGGACTATTTCGAGGGTTATGTAGAGAAGCTGATTGGAAATGGTATCAAGCTTTATGAACGAAATATCTTCCATTATATCAAGGGATTTTCCCTCTACCAGAGAGGTCAGAAAGAAGAAGGTTGTAACCAGATGCAGGAAGCCATGCGTATTTTTGATGTGCTTGGACTTCCAGAGCAAGTGGCTTATTATCAGGAACATTATGAAAAATTTGTAAAAGATTGATTTTCCCAAATAAGGGAATAATAGAGTAACTCCTTCCAGTTTTGATACAATAGTTTCAAAATTTGAGAGGAGTTTTTATATGAATCGACATGCAGTACAGTTGATTAGCCGTGGTGCTATTAATAAAATTGGAAATATGCTCTATGACTATGGAAATAGTGTTTGGTTAGCCTCAATGGGAACGATAGGACAAACTGTTCTTGGGATTTATCAAATTTCTGAGTTGGTTACATCCATTCTAGTCAATCCCTTTGGCGGAGTGATTTCAGACCGCTTTTCACGTCGCAAAATTTTAATGACGACAGACTTTATTTGTGGCCTTCTCTGTTTAGCTATTTCTTTCATCAGAAATGATAGCTTGATGATTGCTGCCTTGATTTTTGCCAATATTGTTCAGGCGGTTGCCTTTGCATTTTCTCGTACAGCCAACAAAGCTATTATAACTGAGGTTGTAGAGAAAGACGAGATTGTGACCTATAATGCTCGCTTAGAGCTCGTTTTGCAGGTTGTAGGCGTTAGCTCCCCTGTACTTTCTTTCATCGTTTTACAATTTGCCAGTCTCCATATGACGCTCGTTTTAGATGCCATTAGTTTTTTCATCGCATTTTGTTTAGTGGCTCTTCTTCCCCAAAAAGAAATCCAAGTACATGAGAAAAAGAGTTTTAGTAGGAAAGACGTCTTTGTTGATATGAAGGCTGGACTACACTATATCTGGCATCAGAAAGAGATTTTCTTTCTTTTGTTAGTAGCTTCCAGTGTTAATTTCTTTTTTGCCGCTTTTGAATTTCTCCTCCCCTTTTCCAATCGCCTTTATGGGGTAGAAGGAGCCTATGCAAGCATTTTGACTATGGGCGCAATTGGTTCGATTATTGGAGCTCTTCTTGCTAGTAAGATAAAAGCAAGTGTTCATAGCCTTTTGATTTTACTAGCTTTGACTGGTATTGGAGTTTTTATGATGGGGTTACCACTGCCAACTGTTCTTTCTTTTTCCGGAAATTTAGTTTGTGAACTGTTTATGACAATTTTTAATATTCACTTTTTTACTCAGGTGCAAACCAAGGTTGAAAGTGAATATTTAGGTAGAGTATTAAGTACAATTTTTACTTTAGCAATTCTATTTATGCCTATTGCAAAAGGATTTATGACAGTGCTGCCAAGTGTACATCTCTCTTCTTTCCTGATAATCGGAAGCGGGGTTGTTATCCTGTCTTGTCTATCCCTTGTTTATGTCCGAAGTCGTTTTGAAAAAGACTTATAATTTCACTATCTTTAGAAAATATTTCAATACTAACCATTTTTCAGTCCTTCTCTATTGTGAGGAGGGCTTCATTTATGGTAAAATAATATTATGAATGAAAGAATGAATGAGTTAGTTGCCTTACTCAATCGCTATGCAACCGAGTACTATACAAGTGATAACCCCTCGGTTTCAGATAGCGAGTATGATCGCCTCTACCGAGAGTTAGTCGAGTTGGAAGCTGCCTATCCAGAACAAGTTTTAGCAGACAGTCCGACCCATCGTGTTGGTGGTAAGGTTTTAGATGGTTTTGAAAAATACAGTCATCAGTATCCTCTATATAGTTTGCAGGATGCTTTTTCACGTGAAGAGTTAGAAGCTTTTGATGCGCGCGTTCGCAAGGAACTCCCCCAACCCACCTATATCTGTGAATTGAAAATCGATGGTTTGTCTATTTCGCTTACTTATGAAAAGGGGATTTTGGTCGCTGGGGCGACACGTGGTGATGGTTCTATTGGAGAAAATATCACCGAAAACCTCAAGCGTGTCAAGGATATTCCCTTAACATTGCCAGAAAAACTTGATATTACCGTTCGTGGGGAGTGTTACATGCCACGCGCTTCTTTTGATCTGGTCAACCAAGCACGTCAAGAAAATGGAGAGCCTGAATTTGCCAATCCCCGTAATGCAGCAGCAGGAACCCTCCGTCAGTTGGATACAGCAGTAGTGGCCAAGCGTAATCTTGCGACTTTCCTCTATCAAGAAGCAAGCCCTTCTACTCGTGATAGCCAAGAAAAGGTTTTGAAGCATCTTGAACAGCTTGGCTTTGTAGTTAATCCTAAACGAATTCTGGCTGAAAGTATAGATGAGATATGGGATTTCATTCAAGAAGTTGGACAAGAACGGGATAATTTACCTTATGACATTGATGGGGTGGTGATCAAGGTCAATGACCTAGCAGGTCAAGAAGAGCTTGGTTTTACTGTTAAAGCGCCCAAGTGGGCAGTCGCCTACAAATTTCCTGCTGAAGAAAAAGAAGCCCAGCTCCTTTCAGTTGACTGGACAGTAGGTCGTACGGGTGTTGTGACCCCGACTGCCAATCTAACACCTGTTCAGCTTGCTGGGACAACTGTTAGCCGTGCAACCCTGCACAATGTGGACTATATCGCCGAAAAGGATATCCGAAAGGACGATACGGTTATCGTTTATAAGGCTGGAGACATCATCCCTGCTGTCTTGCGTGTTGTAGAGTCTAAACGTATTTCTGAAGAAAAACTAGATATTCCATCAAATTGTCCAAGTTGTGACAGTCAGTTGCTTCACTTTGAAGATGAAGTAGCCCTGCGTTGTATCAATCCTCGCTGCCCTGCCCAAATTATGGAAGGCTTGATTCACTTTGCCTCTCGAGATGCCATGAATATAACAGGGCTTGGTCCATCTATCGTTGAAAAACTTTTTGCTGCTAATCTGGTTAAGGATGTGGCAGATATTTACCGTTTGAAAGAAGACGATTTCCTCCTTTTAGAAGGTGTCAAGGAAAAATCTGCTTCTAAACTGTATCAGGCTATTCAAGCATCAAAGGAAAACTCTGCTGAAAAGCTCTTGTTTGGTCTGGGCGTTCGCCATGTCGGAAGTAAGGCTAGTCAGCTCTTACTCCAACATTTCCACTCTATTGAAAATCTAGCCCAAGCAGATCCAGAGGAAGTAGCAAGTATCGAAAGCTTGGGGAGTGTAATTGCGCAAAGTCTCCAGACTTATTTTGCTACAGAAGGGACTAAAATTCTCTTAGATGAGCTGAAAGAAGCTGGAGTCAATCTGGACTATAAAGGACAGACAGTAGTAGCAGATGCGGCCTTGTCAGGTTTGACCGTTGTACTCACGGGGAAATTGGAACGTCTCAAACGCTCAGAAGCAAAAAGTAAACTCGAAAGTCTAGGTGCCAAAGTAACAGGCAGTGTATCCAAGAAAACGGATCTTGTCGTAGCAGGAGCAGATGCAGGAAGCAAACTCCAAAAAGCTCAAGAACTTGGTATCGAAGTTCGAGACGAAGCTTGGTTGGAAAGTTTGTAATGATAGTAAAAACAAGGTGTCAGATAGTCTGAAAGTGTCCCTCCTGATGTGTTTTGACATGGTTAAAATCTGTTGTCCATTGTGATGAAATGCCAACTGAATCCATCAGCACCAAATAAAATTAAAATAGAAATTAGAAATTAGGAAAAAACATGTACAATTATCCCGTTCTACTCCATTTTCATAGAAAAAATGGAGATTATACAGTTTGCTCATTTAACACAGACCGAGATGAAAACAAAAGCTCCTTAACTTCAGAGACCACTTATTTTGGTCTTCAGTTTTCTTTCACCGTGACCAGTCAGGAGAAGGTGGATAGTTTCACCTTCAAAGCCGAGATAGATGGTGTATTAAAAGAATATCTTGTACGTTTTAACTACTATCCCTTGCTGACAGAAGCATGGATTTTAGAGGGAGACGAGACTGTGTATTATTCAGAAAATCCAGCTATTGCTAGTCCATATTATAAGGATCAGAATCCATTTGCCTTTGATAAAGCCATCCATTGCGCAAGCTTTGATCATCACTGGGGATACCAAGGAGACTTGGGCTGCCAAGGATCTGATTCCCAGACCAGTTTTAAACTTTGGGCTCCAACAGCTACAGCTGTTCAGGTGGTTGTCTATGAAAACACTAGTAACGATGCACCCATTTGGAAAACATTTAATCTAGAGCGTGGCAATAGCTATTCATATAGTCATAAGTACAATACCATTGGTGTGTGGAGTCTAGACTTAGATGAAAATCTTGCTGGTAAGGCTTATCAGTATCAAATTGAATTTCCTCACCACCAGACTTTGACGAGAGATCCTTACACAACTGCAACAAGTCCTGACGGGAAACGTTCTGTAATTCTTTCTCATCAGGACAGACAAGTAGAAAGATTTGAAGTCAGACATGGGACAGAAGCGCCATGGCGTTTGGAGAATCCATGTAAAGCAGTTATCTGTGAAATGCATATTCGTGATTTTACCCAATCGCCTACATCTGGTGTTCCTGAAGAACTCCGCGGAACCTTCTTGGGTGCTGCTCAGACTGGAACAGTTAACCAGTACGGTCAAGCAACCGCCTTTGACTATATTAAAGAACTTGGTTGCAACTATGTTCAACTTCAGCCTATCTTTGATCGTCATAAGGAATATGATCAGGATGGAAATGTAACCTATAACTGGGGTTATGACCCTCAAAACTACAATGCTCCAGAAACAAGTTTCTCTAGTAATCCAGATGATCCCGGACAAGTTATTCGAGACCTCAAGACCATGATTCAGGCTTATCATGATGCAGGAATCGGTGTCATTATGGACGTGGTTTATAACCATACCTTCTCAACAGTTGATGCTCCATTCCAGACAACTGTTCCCGATTATTTCTATCGTATGAATCGTGATGGAACTTTTCAAAACGGTACGGGAGTAGGAAATGAAACTGCAAGTGAACACGAGATGTTCCGCAAGTATATGATTGATTCCATCCTTTATTGGGTGAAAGAATACAATATTGACGGTTTCCGTTTCGACTTGATGGGCATTCATGATGTCAAAACTATGCAGGCAATTCGTTGGGCGCTAGATGAGGTTGATCCCCGTATTATCACTTATGGAGAAGGCTGGGATATGGGAACAGGTCTTGCTCCTTATGACAAGGCTAAGAAGGATAACGCCCACCAGATGCCAAATATAGGTTTCTTCAACGATAATCAGCGTGATGCGATCAAAGGAGGAGAAGTTTATGGAGCAATCAAATCAGGATTTGTGAGTGGTGCTGCTACAGAACCAATCGTCGCCAAGGCCATTCTTGGTAGCCGAGAATTGGGGTCTTATCTCAGTCCAAACCAGGTTCTCAACTATGTTGAAGCCCATGATAATTATAATCTTCATGATTTGCTGGCGACTCTTCATCCTGATCAAAGTTCAGACCAGATTATGCGCAAGGTCGAGACAGCGACAGCGATGAATCTCCTCATGCAAGGAATGTCCTTTATGGAAATTGGCCAAGAATTTGGTCGAACCAAGTTAATTCCGACAGGCGAACATGGAGAACTTACTCCAGCAGACCGAGAACGTGCTATGAATAGTTACAATGCTCCTGACAGTGTCAACCAAATAAACTGGGATTTGATCAATGAAAGACAAGAGAGCATTGACTTTGTCCGTCAGATTATTCGACTGAAAACACAGACTAGCGCCTTTTCTTATCCTACATACGAAGAAGTTTACCGTCATGTCTTTGTCCACACAGCTGCAGAAAATAGCGGATGGATTGTTTACGAGATTCACGGGGGACCAGAACATCTATTGGTGGTATTCAATGCCAAGGGAACTTCCTTCTACTTTGAAAATGCAGGTAAGCTTGAAATGTTCCTTACCAACAGTCGTTCAAAACAAGAAAATGTTATTGATGATATTAGTGTCGCAGTTTTAAAAGTGCTCTCATAAATTAATGTAGTAAAAAGGGTTAGATTATCTAATCCTTTTTGTCATTTATGAGGTTTTTAATGAAGAGTAGAATTAAGTTTCAAATAATTTGAAGGATCAAGATTGTGAAAATAATCTCAATTTTTTCACAAAAAGGGTTGTAATTTTCTGAAAATTTGATAAAATAAGTCTTAATCATTTTCAGGAGGAAGAGAATTTGACAAATTATCAGAATTTAGTAAATGGAAAATGGAAATCATCTGAAAAGGAAATTACAATCTATTCACCCATTAATCAGGAAAAGCTGGGAACAGTACCAGCTATGAGTCAAGCTGAAGTAGATGAGGCTATGAAAGCTGCGCGTGCAGCTCTCCCAGCATGGCGTGATTTAGCACCAGTTGAGCGTGCAGCCTATTTGCATAAGACAGCAGACATTTTGGAACGTGATAAAGAAAAAATTGGTACAATTCTTGCCAAAGAGGTTGCTAAAGGGATAAAAGCAGCCATTGGAGAAGTAGTACGTACAGCAGATTTGATTCGTTTTGCTGCAGAAGAAGGTCTCCGTATCACTGGACAAGCAATGGAAGGTGGCGGTTTTGAAGCTGCAAGTAAAAACAAACTAGCCGTTGTCCGTCGTGAGCCAGTTGGTGTCGTTTTAGCTATCGCGCCATTTAACTATCCAGTTAACCTTTCTGGATCTAAGATTGCTCCAGCTTTGATTGCAGGGAATGTCGTCATGTTTAAACCGCCAACACAAGGATCTATCTCAGGTCTGTTATTAGCCAAGGCTTTTGATGAGGCAGGTATCCCAGCAGGAGTATTTAATACGATAACTGGACGTGGTTCTGAAATCGGTGACTACATCATTGAACACAAGGAAGTGAACTTCATTAACTTTACAGGTTCAACACCGATCGGTGAGCGAATCGGTCGTTTAGCTGGAATGCGTCCTATCATGCTTGAACTTGGTGGGAAAGATGCAGCTATCGTTCTCGAAGATGCAGACTTGGAACACGCAGCTAAACAAATCGTCGGTGGAGCCTTTAGCTATTCAGGACAACGTTGTACTGCCATCAAGCGTGTCTTGGTTGTGGAAAGTGTGGCGGATAAATTGGCTGAATTACTTCAAGCTGAAGTTGCTAAGCTAACAGTCGGTGACCCATTTGACAATGCAGATATCACACCTGTTGTTGACAATGCTTCAGCTGATTTCATCTGGGGATTGATTCAGGACGCTCAAGAAAAGGGTGCCAAAGCGCTCAGTCCAATCAAACGTGAGGGCAATCTCATTTGGCCGGGACTTTTTGATTATGTCACAAGAGATATGAAATTAGCTTGGGAAGAACCGTTTGGTCCTGTTCTGCCAATTATCCGTGTTTCCGATGCAAATGAAGCGGTAGCAATTGCCAACGAATCTGAGTTCGGTCTTCAATCCTCTGTCTTTACAAATGACTTTAAGAAGGCATTTGAAATCGCTGAAAAGCTTGAAGTCGGTACTGTTCATATTAATAACAAAACACAACGTGGACCAGATAATTTCCCATTCCTTGGTGTAAAGGGTTCTGGTGCAGGAGTGCAAGGGATTAAATACAGCATTGAAGCAATGACAAATGTCAAATCCATTGTTTTTGATGTGAAATAATTTCTAAAATCAGGAAATAACATTCCTGATTTTTATTTTTACTAAAAAATCCAGTTAAAAATTGAAAAATAACGAATGTTTTGATATTATACTAAGAAAATATATGCAAATCGTTCATTTTTTCAACAATTAAATGAAAAAATTATATAATGTTAAAATATATTTTCTAAAATTTTCAAGATAATTTTGGTGAAATTCCGTAAATTACTTGAAAGTTATCTTAAAAGAGTGTATAATAGAATTATAGAAAACGCTTACAAAAAGAAAGGGGATTGGATGAATAATCAAGAAGCATTGAGAACCTTCACTACTGGAGAAAATTTTCATCTTCAGCACTATCTAGGAGCACATAAAGAGGAAAAAAACGGAGAAATTGGTTTTACTTTCCGTGTTTGGGCACCTAACGCTCAGGCTGTGCACTTAGTTGGTGATTTTACAAACTGGACAGAGCACCAAATTCCTATGGTACGGAATGAATCGGGTGTTTGGGAAGTCTTCACAAGTCTGGCTCATGAAGGGCAGATTTATAAGTATCATATCACGCGTGCAAATGGGCACCAGATTATGAAAATTGATCCATTGGCGGTTCGTTTTGAGGCCCGCCCAGAGACTGGAGCCATCCTGACTGATATTCCAGAGAAAAAATGGAAAGATGGTCTTTGGCTAGCTAGGAGAAAACGCTGGGGCTTTTTTGAGAGACCAGTCAATATTTATGAAGCCCACGCTGGATCTTGGAAGAGAAATCCAGATGGTAGTCCATACAGCTTTGCACAACTCAAGGAAGAACTCATTCCATACCTTGTTGAGATGAACTACACTCACATCGAGTTTATGCCTTTAATGGCTCACCCGCTTGGATTGAGTTGGGGCTACCAGCTTATGGGTTACTTTGCTATGGAGCATTCTTACGGGCGACCAGAAGAATTCCAAGATTTTGTTGAGGAATGTCATTTAAACAATATCGGTGTAATTGTGGATTGGGTTCCAGGTCATTTTACCATCAACGATGACGCCCTTGCTTATTACGATGGAACACCAACTTTTGAATACCAAGACCACAATAAGGCCCATAACTACGGTTGGGGAGCTCTTAACTTTGACCTTGGGAAGAATGAAGTTCAGTCCTTCTTGATTTCTAGCATTAAATTCTGGATTGAGTTTTATCATTTAGATGGTATTCGTGTAGATGCTGTGAGCAATATGCTCTACCTAGACTATGATAATGCTCCTTGGACTCCAAACAAAGACGGTGGCAATCTCAACTACGAAGGCTACTATTTCCTTCAACGTTTGAACACTGTTATCAAGTTAGCTCATCCAGATGTGATGATGATTGCAGAAGAAAGTTCATCAGCAACAAAGATTACTGGTATGAAAGAAATGGGCGGTCTAGGATTTGACTACAAGTGGAATATGGGTTGGATGAATGATATTCTCCGTTTCTACGAGGAAGATCCGATTTACCGCAAGTATGACTTTAATCTGGTGACTTTCAGCTTTATGTATGTTTTCAATGAAAACTATCTCTTACCTTTCTCACATGATGAAGTCGTACATGGTAAGAAGAGCATGATGCACAAGATGTGGGGAGATCGATACAATCAATTTGCAGGACTACGCAATCTCTACACTTATCAGATTTGTCATCCAGGTAAGAAACTCTTGTTCATGGGAAGCGAATATGGTCAGTTCTTAGAGTGGAAGTCTGAGGAACAGCTAGAATGGTCTAACTTGGAAGATCCAATGAATGCTAAGATGAAGTACTTCACTTCTCAACTCAATCAATTCTATAAAGAGCATCGTTGCCTTTGGGAAATTGACACCAGCTACGACGGCATCGAAATTATCGATGCGGATAATAGAGATCAGAGTGTCCTTTCCTTTATTCGTAAGAGTAAAAAGGGTGAAATGCTAGTCTGTGTCTTTAATATGGCGCCTGTTGAACGAAAAGACTTTACAATCGGACTTCCTGTCGCGGGAGTTTATGAAGAAGTTTGGAATACAGAATTGGAACAATGGGGTGGTGTCTGGAAAGAATACAACCAAACGGTTCAAACCCAAGAAGGATTATGGAAGGATTATGAGCAGACCTTGACCTTCACCTTGCCAGCTATGGGGGCAAGTATCTGGAAGATTAAACGTCGCTTGAAACCAACTAAAACTGTCACAAATAAAACCCAAAAAGGAGTAGAAAATGAAGAATGAAATGCTAGCTTTGATCCTTGCAGGTGGGCAAGGAACACGTCTCGGAAAACTCACTCAAAGCATTGCCAAACCAGCAGTGCAATTCGGTGGGCGCTACCGTATCATTGACTTTGCTCTTTCAAACTGTGCTAACTCTGGGATTCACAACGTCGGTGTGATTACACAATACCAGCCTCTTGCCTTGAACAACCACATCGGAAATGGTTCGAGCTGGGGACTAGATGGCATTAATACAGGTGTTTCTATCCTTCAACCCTACTCTGCAAGTGAAGGAAACCGTTGGTTTGAAGGGACTAGCCACGCTATCTACCAAAACATTGACTACATCGACAGTGTTAACCCAGAATACGTCTTGATCCTTTCTGGTGACCATATTTACAAGATGGACTATGATGACATGCTTCAGTCTCATAAGGACAACAACGCCAGCTTGACAGTAGCTGTTCTAGATGTGCCTCTCAAAGAAGCTAGTCGCTTTGGTATCATGAATACAGATGCCAATAATCGTATCGTCGAATTCGAAGAAAAACCAGCAGAACCTAAGTCTACTAAAGCTTCTATGGGAATCTATATTTTTGACTGGAAACGTCTACGCAACATGCTAGTAGCCGCTGAAAAGAGCAAGGTAGATATGTCAGATTTCGGTAAAAACGTTATTCCAAACTACCTTGAGTCTGGAGAAAGCGTTTATGCTTATGAATTCAAAGGCTACTGGAAAGACGTTGGTACTATCGAGTCTCTATGGGAAGCAAATATGGAATACATTGATCCAAATAACGCTTTGGATAGTCGTGATCGTCAGTGGAAAATCTACTCACGGAACTTGATTTCACCACCAAACTTTATTGGAAAACACGCTCATGTAGAAGATTCTTTAGTTGTGGATGGCTGTCTCGTGGATGGAACTGTTAAGCATTCCATTCTCTCAACAGAAGCGCAAGTACGTGAGGGTGCTGAAGTAGTAGACTCTGTAATCATGAGTGGTGCCATTATCGGAAAAGGTGCAAAAATTAAACGTGCCATCATTGGTGAAGGTGCTGTTATTTCTGAAGGTGTCGAAATTGATGGAACAGACGAAGTACAAGTAGTAGGATATGATGAAGTAGTGGGGGTAGCAACAGATGAAGATTGATAAATATTCAGCCATTTTAGGAAACACCGTTGGTTTTCACGATATGTCAACTTTGACAGATCATCGTCCAGTAGCCAGTTTGCCATTTGGAGCAAAATATCGTTTGATCGACTTCCCTCTCTCTAGCCTTGCAAATGCTGGTGTTCGTAGTGTCTTTGGAATTTTCCAACAAGACAATATTAGTTCAGTCTTTGACCACATTCGTTCAGGACGTGAGTGGGGCTTATCTACCCTTCTCAGTCACTACTATCTAGGTATTTATAATACGCGTGTTGAAAGTAGCACAGTTGGGAAAGAATATTACCAACAGCTTCTCACTTATTTGAAACGTTCAGGGTCAAATCAGACAGTTGCACTTAACTGTGATATCGTGGTGAATATTGACCTCAATCAAGTATTCCATTTACATACTACTGCCGGTCGTCCGATTACAGTTGTTTATAAGAAATTACCTAAAAAGGATATTTCAGATGTTAATGCCATCTTGGAAGTCGATGAAACAGACCGTGTTCTTTCTCATAAACTTTTTGATGCCAAATCAACAGATGAACTTTTCAACATGTCTACAGATATATTCGTTGTTGATACTCCGTGGTTGATTAAGCGTTTGGAAGAAGAAGTTCAAAAAGAATACCCAGAAAAATTACGCTATGTTTTACGTGAGTTGGCAGCTAAAGAAGGTGCTTTTGCTTATGAATACACTGGCTACCTAGCCAATGTTCACTCTGTTCAATCCTATTATCAAGCCAATATTGATATGCTAGAGTCTCAAAAATTCTACTCTCTCTTCTCACCTAACCAAAAAATTTATACCAAGGTTAAGAATGAAGAACCAACTTACTACTCAAACACCTCTAAGGTAAGTACTTCGCAGTTCGCCTCTGGTAGTATCATAGAGGGTGAAGTAGTTCAGTCGGTCCTATCACGTAATATTCACGTTCATAAGGATAGTCTAGTTAAAGACAGTCTTCTCTTCCCACGTGTTGTGATTGGTCAAGGTGCCCAAGTTGAATATGCCATCTTGGACAAAGGGGTTGAAGTTGCTGACGGTGTCGTTATTCGCGGTACTGCAGAACACCCAGTTGTAGTCAAAAAAGGCGAAAAAGTTACAGAGGATATTCATTCATGAAAATTTTATTCGTAGCAGCAGAGGGTGCGCCCTTTTCAAAAACAGGTGGTTTGGGAGATGTCATTGGCGCTCTTCCAAAATCACTGGTAAAGGCAGGGCACGAAGTTGCGGTTGTCTTACCTTACTATGACATGGTAGAGGCTAAATTCGGCGACCAGATTGAGGATGTTCTTCACTTTGAAGTGAGTGTAGGATGGCGTAGACAGTACTGTGGTATTAAGAAGACCGTCTTGAATGGTGTTACCTTCTACTTCGTAGACAATCAAACGTATTTCTTCCGAGGTCATGTTTACGGAGATTTCGATGATGGTGAACGTTTTGCCTTCTTCCAACTGGCTGCTCTTGAAGCCATGGAGCGAATTGATTTCATTCCAGATATTCTCCATGCCCATGATTATCACACCGCTATGATTCCTTTTCTCTTGAAGGAAAAATACAGATGGATTCAGGCATATCAAGGAATCAGAACCGTTTTAACTATTCATAATTTGGAATTCCAAGGTCAGTTTTCTGAAGGAATGTTGTGGGATTTGTTCGGTGTCGGTTTTGAACGTTACGCTGATGGGACCCTTCGCTGGAATGATTGCCTCAACTGGATGAAAGCAGGTATTCTCTACGCGGATCGTGTCTCAACCGTATCGCCTAGCTATGCACATGAGATTATGACTAGTCAATTCGGTTGCGGTTTGGATCAGATTCTTAGAATGGAGTCTGGTAAGGTTTCAGGTATTGTCAATGGTATCGACGCAGATCTCTATAATCCAGAGACAGATGCTCTTTTAGACCATCATTTTGATAAGGATGATTTGTCTGGAAAGGCGCAAAATAAGGCAAAATTGCAAGAGAGAGTTGGTCTACCTGTACGAGCAGATGTGCCACTAGTTGGGATTGTTTCTCGTTTGACAAGACAAAAAGGCTTTGATGTTGTTGTGGAAAGCTTGCATCGTTTCTTACAAGAGGACGTTCAAATTGTACTTTTAGGAACAGGTGATCCAGCATTTGAACATTCCTTCTCTTGGTTTGCTCAAGTTTATCCTGATAAGCTATCAGCAAATATCACGTTTGACGTCAAACTTGCTCAAGAAATCTACGCAGCTTGTGACCTCTTCCTCATGCCGAGTCGTTTTGAACCATGTGGCTTGTCTCAAATGATGGCTATGCGTTATGGAACTCTACCATTGGTTCATGAAGTGGGTGGATTGCGTGATACTGTTCAAGCTTTCAATCCGATCGAAGGAACTGGTACTGGATTTAGCTTTGATAATTTAACACCATACTGGCTTAACTGGAGTTTCCAAACAGCCTTGGATGTTTATAAGTACCAGCCGGACGTTTGGAAAAATCTACAAAAACAAGCTATGGAATGCGATTTCTCATGGGACACAGCTTGTAAGTCTTATCTTGACTTGTACCATAGTTTAGTCAACTAATAGATAAAATCGTATGATTCTTTCATACGATTTTTGGGCTGTTTAGAAAAGAGGAGAAGTGATGACTCAAGTAATGGGGCTCTGTGTCATGGACGTTGACGGCACCCTGATAGCAGAAGAAGTGATTGATCTTTTAGGAAAAGAAGCGGGTTGCGAAGAAGAAATATCGCAGATTACAAGCCAGGCAATGCGAGGTGAACTGGACTTTGAAACAAGCTTACGAGCGAGAGTGGCTTTGTTAAAAGGTCTTCCGGTTTCGGTCTTTGATACTGTCTTCAAATCCATTCATCTGTCCAAGAATGCTCAAGAATTTATCTCCATACTTCAAAAGAAGGGTATTCTAGTCGGTCTAGTGTCTGGTGGATTTGCACCAATAGTTGAGAGATTAGCAACATCCCTTGGTATCTCCTATTTCTCTGCCAACCGGTTGGAGGTCAAAGACGGTTTTTTAACAGGAAAATTAGTTGGTAAAATTGTGACAGGTCAAGTAAAACAAGCTACGCTTGAGAAATGGAGAAAGGAATCAGGACTTTCCAAAGAAAGAACGATTGCCATCGGTGATGGTGCCAATGACCTATTAATGTTGAAATCAGCAGGACGTGGTATTGCATTTTGTGCCAAAGAAGTCGTAAAATCCGAGATAGCTTGTCATGTAGATACGAGGGATTTTTTGAAAGTTTTGCCTTGGATTGATTTCTTAGAATGAGAGGGAACTATGAAAATTGTAATTGCACCTGATTCTTTTAAAGAAAGTTTGACGGCAGAAGAGGTCGCCAAAGCTATAAAAAGGGGTTTTGAACAGTCAATAGCAGATGTAGAATGTCTGCTTTGCCCTGTAGGTGATGGTGGGGAAGGAACTGTAGATGCTATTCGACATTCTCTTGAACTAGAAGAAAAATGGTTCCAAGTGACAGGACCTTTTGGCCTAAATGAAGCAATGCGCTACTTTCAGAAAGGAAAAACAGCGCTCTTTGAAGTTGCTGACTTGGTTGGTCTTGGAAAGATTCCGCAGGAGAAACGAAACCCTCTTCACATCCAAACTCGAGGTATCGGGGAGCTGATTCGTCATCTCATTGATCAAGGGATGAAAGAAATCTATATCGGTGTAGGTGGTACGGCTAGTAATGATGGCGGAATAGGCATTGCTGCTGGTTTAGGTTATTGTTTTTATGATAAGAATGGAAAAGAATTGCCAGCTTGCGGTCAGACTTTGCTTGAGTTCGAGCCAGTTTCAGACAGCGACTTGTATAGGATTCCTGAAGATGTGAAGATTCGCATTTTAGCAGATGTCGTGAGCCCTTTATGTGGCAACCAAGGAGCGACCTATACATTTGGCAGACAAAAAGGTCTGGATCCTGCTCTGTTTGAAACAGTAGATTTGGCTATGCGGCGGTTCTATGAAAAACTTTCGCCATCAACCCTATCTCTGAAAGGAGCAGGAGCCGGCGGTGGCATTGCTGCTGGGCTATGTGCCTTTGCTGAGGCCTGTATCGTATCTGGGATTGATACTTGCTTGGATTTGATAGACTTTGAGAAGAAAGTTGCAGGGGCCGACTTGGTTATCGTTGGAGAAGGTAGACTGGACAGTCAAAGCTTTGTTGGAAAAGCTCCTATCGGTGTAGCAAAAAGAACCCCTAACGGAGTTACTGTTATCGCTATTTGCGGTAGTCTTGCTGACGATTTGCCTCCCCTACCATTCGAAAATATACAGGCAGCCTTTTCTATTTTAGAGAAAAGTGAACCACTAGAAGATAGTCTGAAAAAAGCAAGCCTCTATTTGGAGCACACAGCTGCTAATATTGGTCGTTTATTAAAGTTGAGGAAGGATTAACCCAACCATTTTTTCCAGATGGATTTTTTCGGAGTTTCTGTCTTTTTCTCCTCCCAGAGATTCGAGAATGCAAGTCTAAGGTCCTTTTCGTCTACTTGAACAGGTTCATTCGTGTGAATGACAAGGCCTAAAGGAGAGGTGATATGATTGTCTGAAACAATAGTCGCCTGGCAGTTGCTTTCCTTTGCTTGTTTTAAGTAAAAGACCTGTTTGTCAAACTCGATATTTGGCGAAATCTTCACAAAAAGACTCTCTGTCTTTTCTTGAAAGTTTTTCAAAATCATTAAAAATCCTTTTTGGAGTTGAAGGCTATTGGCCGTCTCAACATCCGCATAGCCAAGAACTCTTTCCTCGAAAGTGCCGAGAAAACGACGTTGTTCATCCGGGTTTAGTTTTGGCCCACCATGAGCTTTTTCTAGTAGTTGTTTTGATAAATCTGTCATAAAAAAAGTATATCACAAAAATCGCAAGAAAACAGATAAAAGAAAGCGATTACTTTATAAAGTTAAGGAAAATTTGCACAAAGATAACGTTTTTTCTTGAAAAACGTGTATTTTTAAGGTATCATAGAGGTGTAAAAAATTTAACTCAAAGGAGAGTAAAAAATGTCAATTATTACTGATGTTTACGCTCGCGAAGTCCTAGACTCACGCGGTAACCCAACACTTGAAGTAGAAGTTTATACTGAATCAGGTACTTTCGGACGTGGTATGGTTCCATCAGGAGCTTCTACTGGTGAACACGAAGCAGTTGAACTTCGCGACGGTGACAAATCTCGTTACGGTGGTCTTGGTACACAAAAAGCTGTTGACAACGTAAACAACATCATCGCTGAAGCAATCATCGGCTACGATGTACGTGACCAACAAGCTATCGACCGTGCTATGATCGCACTTGACGGTACTCCTAACAAAGGTAAATTGGGTGCAAACGCAATTCTTGGTGTGTCTATCGCTGTAGCTCGTGCTGCTGCTGACTATCTTGAAATCCCACTTTACAGCTACCTTGGTGGATTCAACACTAAAGTTCTTCCAACTCCAATGATGAACATCATCAACGGTGGTTCTCACTCTGACGCTCCAATCGCTTTCCAAGAATTCATGATCGTACCTGCTGGTGCACCATCATTCAAAGAAGCTCTTCGTTGGGGTGCTGAAATTTTCCACGCACTTAAGAAAATCCTTAAATCACGTGGTTTGGAAACTGCCGTAGGTGACGAAGGTGGATTCGCTCCTCGTTTTGAAGGAACTGAAGACGGTGTTGAAACTATCCTTGCTGCGATCGAAGCTGCTGGATATGTTCCTGGTAAAGACGTATTTATCGGATTTGACTGTGCTTCATCAGAATTCTACGATAAAGAACGTAAAGTTTACGACTACACTAAATTCGAAGGTGAAGGTGCCGCTGTACGTACTGCTGCAGAACAAATCGACTACCTTGAAGAATTGGTAAACAAATACCCAATCATCACTATCGAAGATGGTATGGACGAAAACGACTGGGACGGTTGGAAAGCTCTTACTGAACGTCTTGGTGGTAAAGTTCAATTGGTTGGTGACGACTTCTTCGTAACAAACACTTCTTACCTTGAAAAAGGTATTGCAGAAGGTGCTGCTAACTCAATCCTTATCAAAGTTAACCAAATCGGTACTCTTACTGAAACTTTCGACGCTATCGAAATGGCGAAAGAAGCTGGTTACACTGCCGTTGTATCACACCGTTCAGGTGAAACTGAAGATTCAACAATCGCTGACATCGCAGTTGCAACTAACGCAGGACAAATCAAGACTGGTTCACTTTCACGTACAGACCGTATCGCTAAATACAACCAATTACTTCGTATCGAAGACCAACTTGGTGAAGTAGCTGAATACCGTGGATTGAAATCATTCTACAACTTGAAAAAATAATCGTTGATTTAACAACGTTTTTGCCCCTCGGATTTTATCCGAAGGGCTTTTTGTATGCAAAGGTAAAAAATGGGAAATAGTTTATGGTATAATAGACAAAAACACTTGTATTAGAAAGCAATTATGTCTAAAGAAATTGATATTGAGTATTACCACCAGCTAGCCTTGCAAAAGCAGAAGGAGCACCGCAAAGTTTTAGCCAATCTAAAGAAAAAACCTCCTAAAAACTTAGATAAGATAGCCCAGCAAATTCACGAAGAAGTTTTTTCTGAGATTGATTGCACTGCCTGCGCTAACTGTTGTAAGACCTTGGGACCTGACTTCAAGGAAGCGGATATTACACGTATTGCCAAGTATTTTAAGATGAAATTACCAGCCTTTGAAGCAGAGTTTTTACAGGTGGACGAAGACGGTGATAAGGTTTTTAAATCTATGCCTTGCCCCTTTCTAGGAGGAGACGATCTCTGTTCTATCTATGATGTTCGTCCAAAGGCCTGCCGAGAATTTCCCCATACAGATCGTAAAAAGATCCATCAAATCAACCATTTGACGATTAAGAACACCTTGACCTGTCCTGCAGCCTATCTCTTTGTTGAGAAATTAAAGGATAAGTTATAGAAATTTACACCTTTAGATCTTGTACAAAGATTCTAGGGCGGAAGTATCTGATATCTGATAGACTATAGATAGAATTGAACACGGCCTAAAAGCTGTTCGAAAAAGAGAAAATTTCTAGGACTAGAAGCTCTAGCGTCAATTTTTCTATTTTCACTTTGCTTTTAAGGACTTTTGTATCTTGTGGAGGTAAGAAGAAACGAATATGATGCATCAATTCAATCGAACCATGGAATATCTGGAAAGCAAGTTGGACGCAGAAGTGGATTTGCAGAAATTCCAGCAGCTATCGGGCTATTCTTATGCTCTCTTTAGCAGGCTATTTTCTATCCTGGCAGATATGACATTAGCAGAATACTTGCGCAATCGCAGGCTGTCAGAGGCTGTGATGGATTTGCGGGAAAGCTCTGAGAAAGTCATTGACATAGCAATGAAATATGGCTATGACTCTGCGGATGCTTTTAGTGCGGCCTTTAAGAAATTCCATGATGCAACTCCCTCAGAAGTTCGAAATGGAAAACCTTATCGGGTCTTTCCTAAGCTTCAATTATCCTTAAAAATCACAGGAGGAAAGAACATGGATATCAAGATTCAAAAGAAGCCTGCATTTATCGTGGCAGGCGTCCTATTGGAAGCTATTGACAATAGCAAATGCCCGTCTGCTTGGGATCAACTCTATGCCCATCACAGTTTTGAAATGCTAGAAGGTTTGGGTAGTGGCCAATCCTTTGGCGTCTGCTCGGATGTCAAAGAAGGCGAAATTATCGACTATATGGCTGCTTATGATGTGACGGATAAAGTAAAAGCAGAAGAATTGGGTCTGTCAATCAAAGACATCCCAGCAGCTGAATATGCTATCGTACCAGTCAAAGGCCCTATACCAGCTAGCATCCACAATGCTTGGAAGTATGTTTTGGAGGTTTTTTTCCCAGAAACAGGCTATCGCCACTCAGGAGCGCCAGACTTTGAAGTCTATACTGAAGGAGACATGTCGTCACCAGACTATCAAATGGAACTCTGGATACCAGTAAGCAAGGACTAGATAATTTTCTATTTTTTATAAAGATGGAAAGCTGACTCTGTAGAAGGTATATTTTACAGAGTTTTGCTTTGTTTGAAAATAACTTATGAAAAAAAGAATTACAATTTAATTTAAATTTAAGTATAAAGAAATTCATTTCTATAAATCAAACATACCATAATTTTTGTTTGGATTTTATGGGGTATGCGAATAGTTTTCTCGGTATAATAGTCCCATAGAAGATAAGGAGGCATGGATATGCAGATGTATTTTGGAGATGTGTCACTTTGCTATAGTTATTCATTGGCAATGGCACTGGATGCCTATGGTTATGACTTTAAAGCAGATTTTTTAGAGGCAATCATGGCGATGGGAAATGGCGCTAGTATCGTAAAGGAAGATGACCAGCACCCTCTAGTATTCTTTGATAATGGAATGCCAGATCTTTCCATCTCTCATTCCTTAAAAATACTTGGATTTGACTATGAAGACTTCTATCTAAAAGATGGATCGGAAGTAGATTTGGAAGAGGTTAAAGGAAAGTTAGTAACCTTTCTGTCCAATGGTCCTGTTGTACTGGGACCTCTTGATATGGGCCATCTGTCCTACAATCCCAACCACACAATCCTTTATGGTGTGGATCACTTCGTAACCGTGTATGATATTGATGATCAGTATCTCTATTTGCATGATCCAGCTGGTTTTGCCTGTATGAAGGTTGCTTTTAATGACATATTAGAAGCTTGGAAGGCGGAGGCTATTGACTATAAGCGTGGAGCTTACTCCATGTGGGGAAATTTTAAGAAGGTCAAGAGTCCTAGTCAGACTGAAATCTATCAGGAAACAGCAAGGATTATGAAAAACCGATATTTGAATGGTCAAAATGGTGTTTTGGAATGCTATGCAAAATCATTTGCTGAAAACGGCTTAAATACCAAGCAAAAACAATTGCATCAGTATTTCAGCTTTAAACTTGCAGCTGTTCGAAATCTCTATCTCAGTAGGTTCTTAAAAGACCATGATCCAGAAGGGGCAAGATTCAAAGAGGAATTGGCTACTCTATTTGGCCGAGCCCATCTTTCATGTTTAAAAGAAGATTATCAAGAACTATCCCACTTGCTCTATCAGATAGCAGAAGTGGATGGTCGCTTTAGAGATTTATATGTAAACTAGTGACTATAAGCATAAAAAATAGTTAGTAAAAGCAGTTTTTCGTAAAATGAAGAACTGCTTTTTGATTATGGTTATGGTATAATGAAGTAAGAAAATAGCTTATTCTACTTAAAAATGAAGGGAGAACTCCTATGCCTAGACCAAGAACGAAAGAGGAATTAGTGCTAGCCTCTAAGGAAAACTATGAAAAGCTCAATCACTTTATCTCTAAATTAAGTGAAGAGGAACTACAGACTCCTTTTGATTTTTCAAAAGACCAAAAGAAAAAAGAAGCTCACTGGAAAAGAGATAAAAATCTAAGAGATGTTCTGATCCATCTCTATGAATGGCATCAGTTACTTTTGACTTGGGTACATTCTAATCAAAAGGGACATGAAAGACCTTTTCTCCCTGAACCTTATAATTGGAAAACTTATGGGGAAATGAATGTCGCTATTTGGAAGAAGCACCAGAAAACGTCTCTAGAAGAAGCGACTAGGCTACTAGAGCAATCACATAAAGAGGTTTTAGAGTTGATGGAAGGCTTCAGCAATGACCAACTCTTTACCAAAGGTATCTATAAATGGACGGGTGGGACAAGTCTAGGTTCCTACTTTGCCAGTAGCACCTCCAGTCACTATGACTGGGCTCTGAAAAAACTCAAAGCTCATCAGAGAAATTGTAAGAGTAGCTAGTTGAAGTGCTATTGAAATTCACCAAAGGTTCTTCTAAGCTTCGAATAGCTTAGTTCTCGTGATTTTTGAACAATTCTAGCTTTAGAATCCTTCAAAAATTAAAATTTAAAGCTGTCATAGACTTAGAATAGCCCTGAAACATTTATTTTAATGTAATTCTAAGTTTAGAATTACAATGATATTAAAGTAATAGAGCTGTTCGATGCTTAGAATGTCTTGATTCTGAGAAATCTTGACTAGAAAATGCCTCGAATGGCTTTTTTCTGATATAGGTTGATAGATAGATGGGTGAGATGATGAACATACAAAAAGAGAAAGTTAGAAAAGTGTTGGTGTCCCTCTGTTTGGGAGAGTTCACAGCCGTCCTATCCATTTGGTTTTGTTTTTTCCTTTTGAAAAATCGGCTTGGTGATTGGAAGAGTGTTGCTGATTTTGATAAATTTATCTCAATATAAATATACAACATATCTTAGGGTGTTATATTGGCAGGGGTACAAGTATATTATTTTCTAAACTGATCTCTGGGCTTGTGGTATAATCGAATTATAAAAAATTATTTCTGCTATTTTTGTAATGATTTTATAAATATAAGCTTAAGAAAGCTAGAGGTGTTTAGTGGTAAAAAAATTTTTCCTAGGTGTAAATTATCGTAGAGTAATTAGCTATACATTGGTTGCATATACAATCATTTGTTGGTTGTTTAAAATTAATATATTACAGCCGTATTCTGGATATAAGATGATTATTGCTGTAGTGACAATATTGTCCTTTTACTTTTTAAGAAATGAAAAGAAGGATGAATTTCTATTTGTAACTATATTATATGTACTGCTCCAGCCCGCGTTGGATTATCTAATTACTATAGCCAATATCGACTTAAATGTATTACTAATGGCTAGTGCAATATTGATTTCTGGGAGTTGGCGGATAGACTCTATCAATAAAATTAATACAGCAGCAGATAATTCCCAGTCAAACATAGACTATTTCAACTTAGTATATCTCAATTCGGCTAAGTCTTATGAAATTGCTACCCTAATCGATGATACTGTCAAGACAACTATTCAGAAGGAAAATAGCAGTACAACAAGTCGTAAAAATTTTTTTGAAATTGGAACGAGAAATGGTTTGTATTCAGGATATGGAAATAGCAACGAATTAACTACGGAAAGTAAAATTAGTGAAAGTTTCGAAGTTAAAAGCACTAAATCTACGATTTTTAGAAAAGTCTATGAAATGTCTAAAAATTTTCAAGCTGAGAACCTAGAGCAAGGAGATTTAATAAAATTTGATAGTGTAACTCTTAATCCCGTAAATGCACAAGATATTCCGCTTATATTGCAAGTGTTACAGGCTAGCAAGTTGGATAATCCTAGTACGGAGGGAATTGAGTTAAATATGTCAAACCTACTTTCTACTTTCTTGACTGACTACACGATTGATTATAGTTTCAAACAAGGTAATGAAAAATTCTTGGTTCGTTTCCCCTATGGAGAAGTTGAAGGTTTTGAGAATGGGTATAGACATAGTGATTTTCAACTTGGAAAACTTAACTTAGTCGGAATAGATAGAGGTAAGATTAATTTTTCTGAAGTTGATACCATGTCAACAAAATTTTTAGAGTTTATGAGTAAGCAAGCCAAGAAAAATAATGTGACGAACAATGTAAAAGATATTATCCCAAAATCCTCATCATCTGAAAAGAGCGATGAATATGGGTCGGAATTCGAAATAGATTTCAACTATGAAAAGTTAAATGGAACATATCATTTGATAGATGTGATTGCTGTCGTTCAAAAAATCAATGTGGAGAGTGAGTCGTGATTTATTTATATGATGTTACAAGAATAGATGATTTAAAAGAACATTTCTTGGAAAGTAAAAGGATTGATATCACTCGTATTCTATCTTACGATTTCACTAATTTGAGTGAAATAGAAGATATATGCGAGGAGATTGATGCTGTAGATGGATTGGTCATAGATTTATCGGCCTTGATGAATTTAAACGCCTATAATAGTCAGTATATAGGTCGAGTTTTCTTTTCGCTAAGTAGAGTGTCTAGCTCCTTTATTTTTTGGCTAAATAAGTTAAAATACGAAAGTGTACTGAAAGAGTTGCCACTTCTATTTGAAAATGAAGAGATAAACGAAAATTTTGCTAATCCAGAAGTTCAAAATTTTAATCCTGACGACGAAACGAAAGATAGTAGTGACACTGAGTTTAGCAATAAAATACAGGAGGCTGCCAGCAACCTAATTGGTCATGATTTATTTAAGGAAGATTTTATACAGAAGTATGAAAACTTTATACTTCTCGAAAGAATAGGAGTCCGGAAGATTTTTTCCGTGTTTCTGATTGGTGAATCTGGAATAGGTAAAACAGAATTTGCTAAGATTTTATCAAAGTCACTCTATCCAGATGAAGAGCTTACCAAAATTAACTTTGGAAATTACTCGACAGAAGGGGTGTTGAATAGTTTAATAGGTTCTCCGCTCGGATACGTTGGAAGCGATGAGGGTGGCGAACTGATTAGAAAAATTAATTCATCCAAATCTAAAATTATTTTGATTGATGAATTTGAAAAGGCGACACCAGCCGTGTTTAATTTTTTTTATGAACTACTAGAAGACGGTAAATTTACAGATAGGCGTGGTATCGCTCATAATCTAAATGGTTATACTATTGTCTTTACTTCCAATATGACTTCTCAGCACTATCTGCAACATATTCCAGCTTCCCTAAGGTCTCGGTTTGATTTACTTAGCGATTTTCAGATTCCTAACTTGGATGAAAAACGCTTATTCATCCAAGAACAAGCAGATAGTCTGGTGGATAAGTTAAATTCTATCAAAAATACCACCTATGAAATTAGCGACGAATTAATGAGAAAAATTCTGAGTTTTTCAGAAGAAAATAATCTTCGTCATATAAAACGCCTTGTTCAAGATGCAATTGCGGAAGATTTCAGAAAAAAATATTGATAAAATTGATATCCTACCTTTTTAGATGAATTAAAATAACAATCACGGTAGAAACCGCAATTGTTTGCGTTTGTTTATAAATTTGCGTTAATTTATACTGCTGTCTAGGCTGTTGGGGTATAATAAATCTATCAATTTTTTTGAATAACTACTTTAAGAGAGACAGATA
>NZ_RJVZ01000013.1:0-48956 GCF_003944215.1 Streptococcus oralis
TTTATATATCTATTCCTGAAAATGAGGTATCAAAAAATGCAAAATTGAAAATTAAAGATATCGAAACAATGTTAACTTCAGAATCTCAATTTGAACAAGTTAAAGACATAACTCAGTTTTTTAATAAAAATAATGCAACCCAAGAATTTTCATACTATTTGACACTTTACAAAATGATAAAAAATGAAAGTATTCAGGATGAAATAATAGAAATAGATAATGAATTGAAAAACTTCGTTTTCATCATCGATGAAATCAACCGTGGTGAGATTTCTAAGATTTTTGGTGAACTCTTTTTTTCTATTGACCCTGGCTATCGTGGTGAAAAGGGAAGTGTGTCTACCCAGTATGCTAATTTACATGAGACGGATGACAAGTTTTATATTCCTGAGAATGTTTACATCATCGGAACAATGAATGATATTGACCGTTCAGTAGATACCTTTGATTTTGCTATGCGTCGTCGTTTCCGCTTTGTTGAAGTTACTGCTGAAAGCCAAGTTGCTATGTTGGATAAAGAACTAGATATCCATGCAGAAGAAGCAAAACTTCGTCTAAGAAACTTGAACGCTGCTATCGAAAACGTTCAGGGATTAAACAGCCATTATCATATCGGACCAAGTTATTTCCTTAAGTTGAAGGATGTAGATTTTGACTATGAATTACTCTGGTCTGATTACCTTAAACCGCTTTTGGAAGATTACTTACGAGGTTCTTATGAAGAGGCTGAAACTCTGGATACATTGAAAAAAGCATTTGATCTGACAAATAATGACCAAACAGATCAGCAAGATACTGGTGATGATAATGCGGATAACTGATAATCAGTATAGAATTGCTAAAGAAGACTTTGTCGCAGAATATCCCAACCTAAGTCAAGCACTTCTTGATAGAACACTAGATAACCTTTCTAGGGAGGACAGTATTTTTATTTTCCCGAATGATTTGATAAATTCTCCTGATTTAGACAGGGACCAAAAGATTTTTGAAACAGTTAATCAGGAAATCAAGACAGGGAACGTGATTGGTTTTCTTGGATATGGTCAGGAAAGATTAACGATTTCCTCTCGTTTTTCTGATGAAAGTAACGACCATTTTTTGCATTATCTTTTACAAAAGATTCTCAATATGAATTTGACTAGTTTAGACATCGGTCTATCTCAAGAGGATAAACTCTATCAGCTTTTGATTTACCTCTTTCCCAAATATCTGCAAGCTGCTCTTCGAAAAGGTCTTTATAAGGAATACCAGAGATTTTTCCATAACGATAGTCATGTAAAGGGAGTGCTAGATGTAGGAATGCATCTTAAGAAAAATGTTCCTTTTATGGGAAGCATTGCCTATACCACTAGGGAGTTTACCTATGATAATCCACTCATGCAGTTGATTCGGCATACGATTGAGTACATTAAGAATCAGAAAGGTTTCGGAGTTCTGCTCGATAGTAATCGTGAAAATATGACAGAAATTACTCGTGTAACCTCATCTTATAAACTAGCTGATCGTGCCAAGATTATCAGAATGAATAAAATCAAACCCATCCGACACGCCTATTTTAGAGAGTATAGAAAATTACAGGAACTCTGCTTGATGATTCTGAGTAGAGAAAAGCATGGTCTTGGACCTCAAGCCCAAAAGGTACATGGTATTCTCTTTGATGTTGCCTGGCTTTGGGAAGAGTATGTTTACACCTTGTTGCCAAAAGGTTTCATCCATCCTCGAAATAAAGAAAAGAAAGGCGGCATCCTAATATTTTCTGGTGGGGAACGAAAAGTATATCCAGATTTTTATGACAGAGAACGAAAGATTGTTCTAGATGCAAAATATAAAAAACTGGAGTTTACTGAAAAAGGGATTAATCGTGAGGACTTGTTCCAGTTGATTTCCTATTCTTATATTATAAAAGCTAAGAAAGCTGGACTGATTTTTCCTAGTATAGAGCAGTCAGTAAATAGTGAGATAGGAAAAGTAGTGGGATACGGAGTCTTGCTTAAAAAGTGCTCTATCCAAATCCCTCAGAATACCTCATCCTATAGTGTGTTTTGTAAAATAATGGAAAATTCTGAAAAAATTTTTAAAGCTATTATTGATGAAGAAGTGGGGAGAAAATAATCTCTTCACTTTTTTGCTATTTATTAAGTAATTTCCGAACTATATAATTTGATTATTAAAAATATTTGACAAAAACTGTACTTTGGTTTATAATAAGTCAAGGAAACGTCGGAAAAGACGTAGTGATGCGCAAGCATAGGTAGGTCATTACAAAAGAAACGAGACATCGATATGTTAAATGAATTTCCAATTTTTGATTACGAAGATATTCAGTTGATCCCAAATAAATGTGTCATTAAAAGCCGTGCAGAAGCAGATACGAGTGTCATACTTGGAAATCACACTTTTAAACTACCTGTTGTACCTGCAAATATGCAGACGATTTTGGATGAGAACGTAGCAGAGCAACTTGCTAAAGGCGGTTACTTTTACATTATGCACCGTTTTGATGAAGCGGGGCGCATTCCTTTTATCAAACGCATGCACGATCAAGGGCTCATTGCTTCCATTTCTGTTGGTGTTAAGGATTACGAGTATGACTTTGTTAGCCAGCTCAAGGCTGATGCTCCTGAGTATATCACGATTGATATTGCCCATGGTCATGCGGATAGCGTGATTTCAATGATTCAGCACATCAAGAAAGAATTACCTGATACTTTTGTAATCGCTGGTAACGTCGGAACTCCAGAAGCTGTGCGTGAATTGGAAAATGCTGGTGCGGATGCTACTAAGGTTGGAATCGGTCCTGGGAAGGTTTGTATCACCAAGGTGAAAACAGGTTTTGGTACAGGTGGCTGGCAATTGGCTGCTCTTCGCTGGTGTGCAAAAGCTGCTCGCAAACCGATTATTGCTGATGGTGGGATTCGTACTCATGGTGATATTGCCAAGTCTATCCGTTTCGGTGCTAGCATGGTCATGATTGGTTCCCTATTTGCAGGGCATATCGAAAGTCCAGGAAAGACGATTGAAGTCGATGGCGAACAGTTCAAAGAATACTATGGTTCAGCTTCTCAATACCAAAAAGGATCATATAAAAATGTAGAAGGAAAACGCATCTTACTTCCTGCCAAAGGGCATTTGCAAGACACCCTTACTGAGATGGAGCAGGATTTGCAAAGTGCCATTTCCTACGCAGGTGGACGCAAGGTTGCTGACCTCAAGCACGTTGATTATGTTATCGTGAAAAACTCTATCTGGAACGGGGATGCTTCTCACTAATGGATGATTAGTCCATCCATAAAAAACTTGTTATTAGAGCAAATTTCTGTTATAATAAAACAAGTTTCCACCCTTAGTGTAATGGATATCACGTAAGATTCCGGTTCTTAAGATGGGGGTTCGATTCCCTCAGGGTGGATGTAAACAGCCTAAAAAAGCCTTTAAATAAGGCTTTTTTCTTTATATTGCCTCCAAAATTGGAAATTTTTTTCAAAAACTACCCCACTCTCCCCTAGTCCCGTTTTAAAGTGACTCAGAGGACTTTTTTTGTTATAATAGAAAGGATCGTAATTATTAGAAAGAGGTCAGTATGAAAGAATTACAAACTGTACTGAAGAAGCGTTTTGCAATCGAATTTGCAGACAAAAACTTACTGGGAACGGCCTTTACTCATACGAGTTATGCCAATGAGCACCGCCTCTTAAAAATTTCACACAATGAGCGCTTGGAATTTTTAGGAGACGCTGTTCTGCAATTATTGATTTCGGAATATCTGTATAAAAAATATCCTAAGAAACCAGAGGGAGATTTGTCTAAACTCCGTGCCATGATTGTCCGTGAGGAGAGTTTGGCTGGTTTTGCGCGTGATTGCCAGTTTGATCAGTTTATCAAGCTGGGTAAAGGAGAAGAAAAGTCTGGTGGGCGCAATCGTGACACCATTCTTGGTGATGCCTTCGAAGCCTTTTTGGGAGCTTTGCTTTTAGACAAGGATGTGGCTAGAGTAAAAGAGTTTATCTATCAGGTCATGATTCCCAAGGTTGAGGCAGGTGACTTTGAGATGATTACGGATTACAAGACACACTTGCAAGAGTTGCTCCAGGTCAATGGAGATGTGGATATTCGCTACCAGGTGACTTCTGAGATGGGACCTGCCCATGATAAGGTTTTTGATGTAGAAGTTCTGGTTGAAGGCAAGAGTATCGGAAAAGGACAAGGACGCTCCAAAAAATTAGCAGAGCAAGAGGCTGCTAAAAATGCCGTTGAGAAAGGGCTGGATTCATGTATTTAAAGGAAATTGAGATCCAGGGATTCAAGTCCTTTGCTGACAAGACCAAGGTCGTCTTTGACCAAGGCGTGACAGCTGTCGTTGGGCCCAATGGTTCTGGGAAGTCTAACATTACAGAAAGTCTGCGTTGGGCTTTGGGAGAGTCCAGTGTTAAGAGTCTCCGTGGTGGCAAGATGCCTGATGTCATTTTTGCTGGAACAGAAAGTCGTAAACCGCTCAATTATGCCTCTGTTGTCGTGACCTTGGATAATGAAGATGGTTTTATCAAGGATGCAGGGCAAGTCATTAAGGTAGAACGCCATATCTACCGTAGTGGAGATAGCGAGTATCGAATTGATGGCAAGAAAGTCCGTCTGCGTGATGTACACGACCTTTTCTTGGACACAGGATTGGGACGGGATTCCTTCTCTATTATTTCCCAAGGGAAGGTTGAGGAAATTTTTAACTCCAAGCCTGAAGAACGCCGTGCTATTTTTGAAGAAGCAGCTGGAGTTTTAAAATACAAGACTCGTAGAAAAGAAACAGAGAGTAAACTGCAACAAACTCAAGACAATCTAGATCGCTTAGAGGACATTATCTATGAGTTGGACAATCAAATCAAGCCCCTTGCAAAACAAACCGAGAATGCTCGTAAGTTTCTAGACTTGGATGGTCAACGCAAGGCTATTTATTTAGATGTGCTTGTTGCCCAAATCAAGGAAAACAAGTCTGAACTAGAGCTGACAGAAGAAGAGCTAACGCAAGTTCAGGAACTCTTGACTAGCTATTACCAAAAACGTGAAGAGTTAGAAGAAGAGAATCAAACTCTTAAAAAGAAACGCCAAGATCTCCAAGGTCAAATGACCAAAGACCAAGGGAGCTTAATGGATCTGACGAATCTGATAAGTGATTTAGAGAGAAAATTAGCCCTATCAAAACTGGAATCCGAGCAGGTAGCCCTCAATCAACAAGAAGCACAAGCCCGTTTGACCACTTTGGAAGATAAGAAAAAGGCTCTAAGTAAAGAGAAGGCCAAAAAAGAAGCGAACTTGGCACGGTTAGAGGAAAGCCTAGCTGAGAACAACAAGGAACTCAATCGTTTAGAAGCGGAGTTGTTGGCATTTTCAGATGATCCTGACCAGATGATTGAGCTTTTGCGCGAACGTTTTGTAGCGCTTTTACAAGAAGAAGCGGATGTCTCAAACCAACTGACCCGCATCGAGAATGAACTAGAGAATAGTCGTCAGTTATCTCAAAAACAAGCAAATCAACTTGAGAAATTGAAAGAACAATTGGCTACAGCTAAAGAGAAAGCAAGTCAGCAAAAAACTGAGCTTGAAACTGCCAAGGAGCAGGTTCAGAAATTATTGGCTGACTACCAAGCTAGTGCCAAGGAACAAGAGGAGCAGAAAGTTTCTTACCAAGCTCAGCAGAGCCAACTCTTTGATCGTCTGGATAGTCTCAAAAACAAGCAGGCTAGAGCCCAAAGCTTAGAAAACATTCTAAGAAATCATAGTAATTTTTACGCGGGTGTTAAGAGTGTTCTCCAAGAGAAAGACCGCCTGGGTGGGATTATTGGTGCAGTTAGTGAGCATCTGACCTTTGATGTTCATTATCAAACCGCCCTAGAAATTGCGCTTGGAGCCAGCAGTCAGCATATCATCGTAGAAGATGAAAACGCGGCAACCAAGGCTATTGATTTCCTAAAACGTAACAGAGCTGGTCGTGCGACCTTCCTTCCTTTGACAACGATTAAGGCGCGTACAATATCTAGTCAGAATCAAGACGCTATCGCTGCAAGTCCAGGATTTCTGGGAATGGCTGATGAGTTGGTGTCGTTTGACAAGAGACTAGAAGCCATTTTCAAAAACTTGCTAGCCACAACGGCTATCTTTGATACCGTAGAACATGCGCGTGCAGCTGCTCGTCAAGTTCGCTATCAGGTTCGTATGGTGACACTGGATGGGACAGAGTTGCGTACAGGTGGTTCCTACGCAGGTGGTGCCAATCGTCAAAATAACAGTATCTTCATCAAGCCAGAGCTAGAGCAATTACAAAAAGAAATTGCTGAAGAAGAAACTAGTCTGCGTTCTGAAGAAGAAAGTTTGAAGACCTTGCAAGATGAGATGGCAGTATTAACAGAAAGATTAGAAGCCATCAAATCTCAGGTTGAGCAAGCTCGTATTCAGAAGCAAGGTTTGTACCTCGCCTATCAACAAACCAATCAGCAAGTGGAAGAGTTAGAAACTCTTTGGAAACTTCAAGAAGAGGAATTAAATCGCCTTACTGAAGGAGATTGGCAAGCGGACAAGGAAAAATGCCAAGAGCGCCTTGCTACCATTGCCAGTGAAAAGCAAAATCTGGAAGCTGAGATTGAAGAGATTAAGTCTAACAAGAACGCTATTCAAGAACGTTATCAAAACTTGCAGGAACAGGTTTCTCAAGCACGCTTGCTTAAGTCAGAACTGCAAGGACAAAAGCGGTACGAAGTGACTGATATTGAACGCCTAGGCAAGGAACTGGATAATCTGGATATTGAGCAAGAGGAAATCCAGCGCCTTCTCCAAGAAAAGGTTGATAATCTTGAAAAAGTGGATACGGATTTGCTAAGTCAACAGGCGGAAGAGGCCAAAACTCAGAAAACAAACCTCCAACAAGGTCTGATTCGCAAGCAGTTTGAGTTGGATGATATCGAAGGTCAACTGGATGATATTGCCAGTCATTTGGATCAAGCTCGCCAGCAGAACGAGGAGTGGATTCGCAAGCAAACACGTGCCGAAGCTAAGAAGGAAAAAGTCAGCGAACGCTTGCGCTATCTACAAGCTCAATTAACTGACCAATACCAGATTAGCTACA
Source organism: Streptococcus oralis (assembly GCF_003944215.1). Lineage (GTDB taxonomy): Bacteria > Bacillota > Bacilli > Lactobacillales > Streptococcaceae > Streptococcus > Streptococcus oralis_BI. The sequence continues at coordinate 7,112 of NZ_RJVZ01000013.1, forward strand.
CAGAGGCACTAGAAAAGGCCCATGAACTGGAAGATCTAACTCTGGCAGAGCAAGAGGTTAAAGATCTTGAAAAGGCTATTCGCTCACTCGGTCCAGTCAATTTGGACGCTATAGACCAGTACGAAGAAGTCCACAACCGTTTGGATTTCTTAAATAGCCAGCGTGATGATATTCTGTCTGCGAAAAACTTGCTTCTTGAGACCATCACAGAGATGAATGATGAGGTTAAGGAACGCTTTAAATCAACCTTTGAGGCTATTCGTGAGTCCTTTAAAGTGACCTTTAGACAGATGTTTGGTGGAGGTCAGGCAGACTTGATATTAACTGAGGGCGACCTTTTAACAGCTGGTGTGGAGATTTCTGTTCAACCACCAGGTAAGAAAATCCAATCTCTCAACCTTATGAGTGGTGGGGAAAAAGCCCTATCAGCTCTGGCTCTGCTCTTCTCAATCATCCGAGTTAAGACCATTCCTTTCGTCATCTTGGACGAGGTAGAGGCGGCGCTGGATGAAGCCAATGTCAAACGTTTTGGGGATTACCTCAACCGCTTTGACAAGGACAGTCAGTTCATCGTCGTAACCCACCGTAAGGGGACGATGGCGGCAGCGGACTCTATCTATGGAGTTACCATGCAAGAGTCAGGTGTGTCTAAGATTGTTTCGGTTAAGTTAAAAGACTTGGAAGAAACAGTAGACTAGTTACCAAATGATAGCATCTCTTAGGAGGTGCTATTTTTTAAAACTAAAGTGCTAAATTTTCTCTTGAGGTCAGTTCAGGCGCAAAAAACGACATTTGGGATTTCCTCTTAGCGAAAAGGCTTTCTCTATGATATAATAGTTTCATGATTACAACAGTACCTATTAAGAACGAAAAAGATATTGCAGTACCGGGGAAAACAGTCCTTGTACTAGGTTATTTTGATGGCATCCACAAGGGGCATCAGAAACTTTTTGAAGTGGCTAGCAAGGCTTCTATGAAGGATTATCTGCCAGTTGTCGTGATGACCTTTACAGAGTCGCCAAAACTTGCCTTGCAACCTTACCAACCTGAGCTCATGCTCCATATCGTCAATCACGAAGAACGGGAGCACAAGATGAAGTGGCATGGAGTAGAGGCTCTTTTCTTACTTGACTTTAGTAGCAAATTTGCTAGTTTAACGGGCCAAGAGTTCTTTGATACCTATGTTAGAGCTTTAAAACCAGCTATTATCGTAGCAGGATTTGATTACACGTTTGGCTCAGATAAGAAAACGGCAGATGACTTGAAGGATTATTTTGATGGAGAGATCATCATTGTTCCACCGGTCGAGGACGAAAAGGGCAAGATCAGTTCCACACGGATTCGCCGAGCTATTCTTGATGGAGATGTCAAGGAAGTCAATCATCTACTCGGCACACCGCTCCCAACCCGTGGGATGGTCGTTCATGGAAATGCTCGTGGGCGTACTATCGGTTATCCAACAGCCAATCTGGTTCTAAGAGACCGAACCTATATGCCAGCAGACGGTGTTTACGTAGTCGATGTAGAAGTGCAACGTCAGAGATATCGTGGCATGGCAAGTGTTGGGAAAAATGTCACCTTTGATGGAGAAGAGCCGCGTTTTGAAGTCAATATTTTTGACTTTTCAGATGATATTTATGGTGAGACAGTCATGGTCTACTGGCTGGACCGTGTCCGCGATATGGTCAAATTTGACTCCATCGAAGAGCTCGTAGACCAACTCCAGAAAGATGAAGAGATTGCTCGGAACTGGAAGGGTGAAGAGTAGAAATGTTTAAAAAAGTGAACCACATATTGTGTTTACTTTTTTATTTTTGAAAGAAATGTTTATAGCGAGAAACATAATTGAAGCTTGATTGAAAATCTGTTAAAATAGTGATATTCATAACTTAAAGAACCAAAGAAAAGAGACTAGAGGAAATGTGAATCCTCTAATAAATATTGAATATATGATAGAAAGAGCAAAATCACAATTAGCAATTCAAAAATCTCTGGAAGAATTGGATCATCAGATTTCTTATGTATCTGATGATGCCTTTAACTTAAAATTGGATACAATTTTTGATGAATACGACGATGTTTTCAAAGCTTTGGTGGAAAAATGACAGTCTATCTAACAGAAAACAAATTGAAAAAATCAATGCTTTAGCAATTCAACGGTATTCTACAAATGAGCAAATTCAAACAGTTAGTCCTTCAGCGTTAAATATGATTGTGAACTTACCAGAACAATTTGTTTTTGGCAAACCTCTTTATCCAACAATTTTTGATAAAGCAACAATATTATTTGTCCAATTGATAAAGAAGCATGTTTTTGCCAACGCCAATAAACGAACAGCCTTCTTTGTTTTGGTGAAGTTTTTACAATTCAACTCTTTGAAAAAGCTGAAGATAAAATTGGAGCTGACGAGGTAAGAGCTTTATTACAAAATGGGAAGTAGTCCAACTAAGCTGAAGAAAAACAGTAAAAAACGGAGATTCATGGCGTAGAAAAGAGGCTAGTTCATAATTTCAACAACTGGAAGTTATGGACTAGCCTCAAAAGTTTGACAGAAAAAATCCAGTTATGGGCCTTAGTGCATTTATATTATGGCTTCATTTTACAGAAACCGAAAGTAAATAACTATTTTTAATATAAAATTTTGTATCCTATCATAATTTTTTGAAAAAAGCTAGTAATTTGACTGAAAAAATTTGCAATTCTCCACAAGAAAATATATAATATAGTTGAGATGGAAAAACGTTTTTCAAAAGGAGGTGCACATTATGTTCTTAGGATTCTACTTCCGTTTTTGGTTCAGCATTTGGTGGCGTTAATAGAGGTTAGTGGTTGTTAAATTAAACTCAAATAGCTTTATGCCAGTAAGAAACTGAATATTCAGTTTAATATGAGTTTTATTTTTTCTAGTAAATTAACGTTTTCTATCACAACTCTATTGCAGTTAAGCTATGATATGTGATGATTGTCAACCCTATCTTATTAACATTTTTATGGTCTCGAGAAATCTTATTTCTTGGGACTTTTTCTATTGTTTGAAAGGTTGCGTGTTGATTTTGTTGAGCTAGGAGAAGAAAAAAGACAAGCTACTTTAAAAAGTAATTTGTCTGTTGTTGGGTCACTTTTTATTGAAACACACGATAAACGTAGGGATTTTCTGGTTTGTCTACTTTTGTGAAACTCTCAACTTCCAGTGTTGGGAGTTTTTGTTTGAGTTCTTTATGGTAGTGGAGAGTGAGAGTTCCTTTGGCAGTAATCCAGGTATTGTCAGGATACTGGCGTGAGTTTCCCTTAGTCAGGAGTCCGTATACTCCAGAGTCGGCGATACAGTGGATGATTCCAAAGCGAAAGAGGAACTGGCTATCTTGATGGGCGGGATCGTTATAAACAAAGCCTGTAAACTCGATTTTCTTTCCTTCAAACTCTTGAGAGTAGTCATAGAGAATTTCCATGACCTCCATATAGTTTTCGTCTGTAACCTGAATGATTGGCTGGGATAGGTATTTATCAGCAGTAGCCCTCATTTCCTTTTCATAAGCAGATTTGGAAAAATAGGTGCTGGTATCGGGTTTGAGGTATTGACTGGATGTGCCTTCGCTTGCCTGAATGGCTGTGTCGATTCCCTCAGCAAGTGGGAAATGATATCCCTTAGCAGATACGGTTCTCGAGTCCAAACTTACTGTCGGAAAGGCAACTCCAATCAAGAGAGGTAGTGACAGTAACAGGATGCTGATTAATCTAGCTCGACGACTTTCCAAATGGCTGTGAGAATTGATTTTCTTGATCCAGATGTAGAATTGGACCAGAGCCAACAGAAGAGAAAGGATCATGGAAATATAGACTAGATAGGAATAGTGGAGGTTGATGTAGTGGCTGAGCTTGTCAGAAAGCTGCAGATACAGAGTTAGGGCAAAATAACCCAGTAGAATGATAAATCGAATCATAGCATCACCCCCATCATGTAAGAATAAAGCAAGACAAGCACTGTCACGATGCCCATGAATTGCCAGATGAAGCGCGCTTTGAGATAGTGCTTCATCATGAGGAGATTTTTGATATCAAGCATGGGACCAATGACCAGAAAGGCAAGGACTGGCGCTAGGCCAAAGCTCGAGAGGAGAGAAGCGCCGATAAAGGCGTCCGCCTCGCTACAAAGAGAGAGGAGAAAGGCTAGAAACATGAGCAAGAGAATCGCAAGGACTGGACTAGCACTGATAGAGGTCAGGATCCGAGTCGGGACATAGACCTGCACGATAGCCGCAAAGAGACAGCCAAACACCAAGTAACGCCCCATATCAAAAAAATCATCAATAGCTTGTATAAAGACCTGAAATACTTTTCTAGCGAGACTCAAGTGTGAAAAGTCATGTTCATGACAAGTAATAGAATTCTCTTTTTGAATGGGTTCCTTCCAGAAAAATCCTAGGAAAATCCCAAGCACCAAAGCAATCACAATAGCTCCCAGAGCTCGCAAGAAGACAAATTTTATTGAATTGCCAAAGGCAGAATATGTGGCGAAAAGAACGATAGGATTGATGATGGGAGCAGTCACCAAAAAGGGAACGGCCGTGTAGCTGGGTACCTTTTTTTCCAAAAAACGGTTGATAATCGGAACGATTCCACACTCGCAAGAAGGAAAGAGAAAGCCAATGAAGGTACCAAAAAAGATCCTCCCCCAACGATTGCGAGGAAGAAACTCATAAACTTTATCAGGTGTGATATAGACCTCAATCAATCCCGAAATGAGACTCCCAATCAAGACAAAAGGGAGGGCTTCAATCATGATGGAGAGAAAAATAGCCCCTGCTTGTAAGATGCTAGGAGGAAGAGATTGGAAAATCGTCATCTATTTTTTCTTCTCAACTTTTTCTTTTTTGTTTTTGTCATCTGGGAAAGTGACTTGTGTTAAGTCAGGAAGTTTGGCGAATTCTTCAAACATCTTGTCCAAGTCATCGGTTTTTCTAAATTTAACAGCCATGGGCCTACCTCTTTTCTACATTCTACCTCTATTATACTATTATTTTGCAGAAAAGGGATTATTTTTATTTTGACAATCAAGGAGGTAAAAACAGGTAAGGTGAAACAAGCCTTGTCCCTTATGGTATAATAGGTTTATGGATAAAAAATATGAAAAAATTTCCCAAGATTTGGGTGTAACCTTAAAGCAAATCGATACCGTTCTAAGTTTGACAGCTGAAGGGGCAACTATTCCCTTCATCGCGCGTTATCGGAAGGACATGACTGGTAGTCTGGATGAAGTGGCGATTAAGGCCATTATCGACTTGGATAAAAGCCTGACTAATCTCAATGACCGCAAGGAAGCTGTCTTGGCTAAGATTCAAGACCAAGGCAAGCTAACAAAGGAATTGGAAACAGCTATTCTGGCAGCTGAGAAATTAGCAGATGTTGAAGAACTCTATCTTCCTTATAAGGAAAAACGTCGGACCAAGGCAACCATTGCCCGTGAAGCTGGACTCTTTCCTCTTGCTCGCTTAATCTTGCAAAACGTAGCTGACTTAGAGAAAGAGGCCGAGAATTTTGTCTGTGAAGGATTTACGACTGGTAAAGAAACCTTAGCTGGAGCAGTTGATATCTTGGTAGAAGCCTTATCCGAAGATGTCAATCTACGTGCTATGACCTATCAGGAAGTGCTGAGACACTCTAAAATCACTTCGCAGGTCAAGGATGAAAGTCTTGATGAAAAACAAGTTTTTCAGATTTATTATGATTTTTCAGAGACAGTTGGCAACATGCAGGGCTATCGTACCTTGGCGCTCAATCGTGGGGAGAAACTAGGTGTCTTAAAAGTCGGCTTTGAACATGCGACGGATCGTATCCTATCTTTCTTTGCAGCGCGTTTCAAGGTGAAGAATGCCTATATTGATGAAGTGGTTCAGCAATCTGTTAAGAAAAAAGTCTTGCCTGCTATCGAGCGCCGTATTCGGACAGAATTAACCGAGAAGGCGGAAGAAGGGGCTATCCAACTCTTTTCTGACAACCTGCGCAATCTCCTCTTGGTTCCTCCACTAAAAGGGCGCGTGGTTTTAGGATTTGACCCTGCCTTTCGTACAGGTGCCAAGCTGGCAGTCGTTGATACGACAGGAAAAATGCTGACGACCCAAGTCATCTATCCTGTCAAACCAGCATCAGCTCGTCAAATCGAAGAAGCCAAGAAAGATTTGGCAGATTTGATTGGTCAGTATGGCGTAGAAATTATTGCTATCGGAAATGGAACGGCTAGTCGGGAAAGTGAAGCCTTTGTGGCGGAAGTTCTGAAAGATTTTCCTGAAGTCAGCTATGTTATCGTCAATGAGAGCGGTGCTTCTGTCTACTCTGCCAGCGAACTTGCTCGTCAGGAATTTCCAGAATTAACCGTTGAAAAACGCTCTGCTATCTCTATCGCCCGTCGTTTGCAAGATCCGCTTGCCGAATTGGTCAAAATTGATCCTAAGTCAATCGGTGTAGGTCAATACCAGCACGATGTCAGTCAGAAGAAACTGTCTGAAAGTCTGGACTTTGTCGTCGATACCGTGGTCAACCAAGTTGGTGTCAATGTCAATACAGCTAGCCCAGCACTTCTCTCCCATGTAGCTGGACTCAATAAAACTATCTCTGAAAATATTGTCAAATATCGTGAGGAAGAAGGAAAAATCACTTCACGCGCTCAAATTAAGAAGGTTCCTTGTCTGGGTGCCAAGGCCTTTGAACAGGCAGCTGGTTTCCTCCGTATCCCTGAAAGTACCAATATCCTCGATAATACTGGAGTTCACCCAGAAAACTATGCTGCGGTTAAGGAGCTCTTCAAACGCTTGGATATCAAGGATTTGAATGAAGAAGCACAAAATAAGCTTAAGTCTCTTTCTATCAAGGAGATGGCGCAAGAACTAGACCTCGGTCCAGAAACCCTTAAAGATATCATTGCTGATCTTCTCAAACCGGGTCGAGATTTCCGTGATTCTTTTGATGCTCCAGTTCTCCGTCAAGATGTTCTGGATATCAAGGATCTTGTTATCGGACAGAAGTTGGAAGGTGTGGTGCGTAACGTCGTTGACTTCGGTGTCTTCGTTGATATCGGGATTCACGAGGACGGCCTGATTCATATTTCGCATATGAGCCACAAATTTATCAAACATCCTAGCCAACTGGTGTCAGTCGGAGATTTGGTAACGGTTTGGGTCAAGAAAATCGATACTGAACGTGAAAAAGTCAATCTGTCGCTCCTAGCTCCCGATGAATCTAACTGAGTACGTTAAGCGAGTTTCCCTAGAAGACTTTGGTAGACCTTTTACACACCAAGCCCAGTGGAATTCTCGTCTGCGAACGACAGGTGGACGATTTTTCCCCAAGGATGGGCATTTGGATTTTAATCCCAAGGTTTATAATGAACTAGGTTTGGAAGTCTTTCGCAAAATCGTGCGCCATGAACTCTGTCACTATCACCTTTATTTTCAGAAAAAAGGATATCGACATAAGGACCGAGATTTTAAGGAACTTTTGAAAGAAGTGGATGGACTGCNCTTTGTTCCCCCTTTGAAAGACCAAAGTACCTACCTAGTCTATCAGTGCCAATCCTGCCAGCAATCCTATCAACGCAAGAGAAAGATTGACACGAAACGCTATCGCTGTGGCGTCTGTCGAGGTAAACTCGTCATCTTAAATCGGCCTAAGGACTGATGTTCTTGGTCTCGTTTTATGCTATACTACTTGTAAGAATACCGAAAGAGGAAACAATCATGAATACAAAATTTTATAAAATGAGACGAAATCGTATGGTGTCAGGAGTTTTAGCTGGTCTATCAGACAAGTGGAAACTTGATGTAACCCTAGTCCGCTTTCTCTTCGCCATTTTTACCATATCAAATTTTGGGATTGGTGTGATTATTTACATCATCCTCGCCTCTATCCTGCCAACTAAGGAAGAGATTGATGCAGAAATGTATGGAACAGGACCACGCAAACGCAAGGAAGCCGAGGCCATTGAAGATAATGATGGCTGGTTTTGGTGAGATTTAACAGGGAAAATTTATTATTTGCACTATATTACTTAAAAGAAGTAGCATAAATGACTGAAAATCCCTTGTGGTTATTTAGCCACAAGGGATTTTGATATTTAAGTATATTCTTTTCCATCTTGAGAGAGATGAATTACCTGATCAGCCATTTTCCAAATACTAGGATTGTGAGTTGCGATGATAATTGTTCTATTAGCATTACGAAGTTCAAGGAGAATTTCCATAATTTCCTTGGAATTTTTTGGATCTAGCGAGGCGGTAGGCTCATCGGCTAAAATTAAAGGAGGATCTTTCAGGATAATCTTAGCAAGCGCTACGCGTTGAGCTTCACCACCAGATAATTCATAGATTTTTTGGTTGAGACTTAGATAATCCAGTCTGACAGCTTGCAGTGCTTGAAGAAGAAGTCTCTCTTTCTCTTGTTTTTTGTTTTTCTTTTTACCAATCAGTCCTAGCTCAAGGTTTTCTCGGATGGTCTGACTTTCTAATAGTCCAAAATTCTGGAAGAGATAACCTAGTTCGTTACGATAAAATTCCTCATTTTTTAGTGAAGTCAAAGACTTTCCTTTGTAAACTATTTCTCCTTTATCGAAAGTCTCTAGTTTTGCAAGCATATTGAGCAAAGTGGTTTTTCCACAACCACTGTCTCCTATCAAAGCATACACCATACCACTTTGAAAATTCAGATTCAAGTCTGAAAAAATAATACGAGAACCAAATTGTTTCCAAATATGTTGCAATTCAATCATGCTATCCTCCTTTGATAATGCTAACATAGGTTTTGCTTTCCTTCTTATCAAAGATCTTCAATAGAAGAACGGCTAAACTTAAAAAGCTGAAAAATAGGATCAGGGTAATCCAGATATTCTTAGAAATAATGAAAGCTAGACCACTTCCGAGAAAGAGAGCTGCTATTTGAGAAGTGATATATCTATTGTGTAATTCAAAGAAATAATAGCCTGCGATTTTTTTCAAGAATATGGTTTTGCGAAAGGCTTCAAAATAGAGCAGATTTAAACTTGTAAACAGCAAAATTGAAGTCAAAATAGCAAACATAGCACTCGCTAAGTTACTAAAAATTTCTATTTTAATTTTTTGATTTAACTGGAGATAGGTTTCCCTAGCAGACGATAGCCCTGAGACCATATGATCAAGTTGATAGTGTTTCAAAAGTTCTTGTGTCTGGTGGAGGTCTGTAAAATAGAGATATTCTAGATTTGTAAACCAGAAGATGGAGGAAGCCTTGCCAAGTGCTTTAGGAGAAAGCACAAGAAAGATGGGATTTGATAACCATTGATCATAAGCGATATGGGTGGTATTATAGAGAAATACATCATTATTTTGATTGGTATAAGCTATACTAACTTCGACAGTTTGATTAGACTCGCTACTGTATAATCGGTTGATTAACTCTTGTTGCAAGGTTGATTTTATATCTTTTTCATTTTTTTGTAGTTCTTCTGGGAGTATTACAAGAACCTGTCCATCTTTTATATTATTGATTTTTTTAAAGGTTTCTGATGTTAACTTTATACCTTCTTTTTTGAAGTAGTTAGGTGTTACATAGAGAATATTTTTCCCTTCCAAGTCATAGGGATTTTGTTCAGAATCATTATGAGTTGAAAGAGAATGTTTTACAGCTTGTATAGCGAGATTATGTTTGACTAGAAAGGCATTTTCATTTTCTAAAGAATATTGAATAAAGTCAAACCATTTATCAGCATTTGTCTGCAGTTCATCTAAATTTTTCATCTGACTGGAACGCCCTGTTTGAAGAGTAACAACATTGGAGCGTTGTTCCCAAGTAGCTTGTCCAGCCTCATTTTTCTCAAGGATATGATAGTAAGTAGACATACGTCCAAATCCTACAATAACCAGTAGAATGGCAAGTACCTGACCAAAGTAGAGAATGCGTAGGATTGACTTGATTGGCAATTTCCCTTTGATGATAGAGAGGAGATGAACTTTTTTCAAAGAAATGGTAAAAAGAAGGGCAATTAGAAGGCTAAGTAAGAAAAGTAGGCTATTGTAAAGAATAAAAAGTATTCCTAAAAAAGTTTGAACCTCATAAGGATATCCTAGGGAAATGAGCAAGACACTTGCTATCAGCAAAGCAGGTAGACCAAAAAGAAGGATATCAAGTCCGTCTCTTGCGAGAGAACGAAAGAAGAGATGGCTCAGTTGTTCTCCAGAAATCAATCGAATCCCTGACTGAGAGAGAGATTGAATTTGGCCAATAACAATCAAAGCTAAGAAAGTCAGCAAAAAGATTAACATACTGGTAAGCTGATTAGGTTGGGTAAAGAGGGCAAGTACAAAGGATACTCTGTCATTTTCAAATGCATTCGCTTTTTCTAGTCCAAGTTCTTTCAGATGAGTGGCCAATTCTTGACTAGTTAGGGATCCGCTGATAATATTGTAGTTGTTGAGAAGATCGCTCTTGTGAATGCTTTCTTGACTTGCTGGAGGCATCCAGTCTGGGAGTTTCCCATCTCCAAAAACTTCGTAGTAAGTTTGTGATTTTCCATCACTATCTACTTCCCAAATGGTTCTTGCGATAAGACTATTATGTTCTTTAGCAAGACTATTTAATTCTTCTTTAACGGTAGAATAATCTGCTTGCCCACTTAATACTGCTGCACCCGGGAACAGGATTTGTGGAAGAGAGTCTTTCCAAAAGGACAGAGTGGCAATGAGAAAGAAAGTTAAAAGAAGATTGCTGATGAAGAGAAATATACGTTTCATAGGAACCTCTTTCTAAAAAGAGGGGCTGAACCTCCCTCCTTATAGCAGTGATACGAATGATAGTTTAGCACTTTTAAAGATAATTAGCAGAAAGCCTTTTCATAATTTAATTTTACTATTATTTTAAGGATAAAACAAGCAATGACAGGACTTCTTATAGTAGCTATTTTCAAAAAAATTCTTCAATCTTACAAAAATGTAAGATTAAAGTCTCTTTTGTAAGGTTAGGTTATGGCAGGCCGCCTTTTTTTGCGATAAACTAGACTCATAAAGAACAAAGGAGCAAAACCATGAAAAGAATCTTACAAAAGAAAACAAGAAAACCAAGTCAAAAAGATATCGAGCGTGTTCAACTAGGGTACGCTATGATGCAAGCACAGTTTCAATTGATGGGATATTAAGAAGGAGAAAATCATGACACTTTTAGATGTAAAACACGTTCAAAAAATCTACAAAACACGTTTCCAAGGCAACCAAGTAGAGGCTCTTAAAGACATTCACTTTACTGTGGAAAAGGGTGACTACGTTGCTATCATGGGAGAGTCTGGCTCAGGGAAGTCTACCCTACTCAACATCCTAGCTATGCTTGACAAACCAACTCGTGGTCAGGTTTACCTAAACGGAATAGACACAGCAACCATTAAAAATTCTCAGGCTTCGAGTTTCCGTCGTGAGAAGTTGGGCTTTGTCTTCCAAGATTTTAACTTGCTAGATACTCTATCGGTCAAAGACAATATCTTGCTTCCGCTAGTGTTATCACGAAAACCCATCACAGAGATGATGAAGAAATTGGTGGTAACAGCTGAAAATTTAGGCATCAACCAATTGCAAGAGAAGTACCCTTATGAGATCTCGGGTGGGCAAAAACAGCGGGTAGCAGTAGCACGCGCCGTCATTACCGAGCCTGAAATTCTCCTTGCGGATGAGCCAACAGGAGCCCTTGACTCCAAATCATCTGCAGCTCTTCTGGATGTTTTTGATGAAATCAATGAACGTGGCCAAACTATTCTTATGGTAACCCACTCAACAGCGGCAGCTAGCAGGGCCAAGCGTGTTCTCTTTATCAAGGATGGGATTCTTTACAACCAAATCTACCGTGGAGACAAGACAGAGCGTCAGATGTTCCAAGAAATCTCTGATACTTTGACTGTTATGGCAAGCGAGGTGAATTAGTATGTTCCGATTAACCAATAAGTTAGCGGTTTCGAACTTGATTAAAAACCGCAAACTCTACTATCCCTTTGCCCTTGCTGTTCTCTTAGCAGTGACCATCACCTATCTCTTTTACTCATTATCACTTAATCCTAACATTGGCAAGATCCGAGGGGGAGAAACTATCTCTATGACCCTCGCTCTCGGTATGGTGGTTGTTACCATAGCTTCAGGGATTATTGTCCTCTATGCCAATAGTTTTGTCATGAAGAATCGTTCTAAAGAGCTGGGTATATATGGTATGCTGGGTCTTGAAAAGCGCCATTTGATCAGTATGGTTTTTAAGGAGCTTCTTATTTTTGGTTCCTTAACGTTGACAGCTGGTCTCGGCCTAGGAGCTCTCTTTGATAAGCTAATCTTTGCCCTTCTTTTGAAGTTAATGAAAATGAAAGTGGAGCTCGTTTCGACCTTCCAACCAATAGTCTTTATCCTAGTTCTCATTGTCTTTGGGGCAATCTTCCTAGGTTTGATTTTTATCAATGCCTTTCGCATCGCACGCATGAATGCCCTTCAGCTCTCTCGTGAAAAAGCCAGTGGTGAGAAAAAAGGACGTTTCTTAGGTCTTCAAACCATTCTAGGTTTGATTAGTATGGGAGCTGGCTATTTCCTAGCAGTTACCGTTGAAAATCCACTTAATGCTGTGCTGATTTTCTTTGTAGCGGTCTTACTGGTAATCTTTGGTACCTATCTCTTGTTCAATGCAGGGATTACAGTATTCCTACAAATCTTGAAGAAAAACAAGCGTTACTATTACCAACCTAACAACATGATTTCTGTATCCAATCTCATTTTTCGTATGAAGAAAAATGCGGTTGGTCTGGCAACGATTGCTATTCTTTCAACCATGGTCTTGGTGACTATGTCTGCTGCAACGAGTATCTTTAAAGGCTCTGAAACTTTCAAGAAAGTCATGAATCCACATGATTTTGGAATTACAGGACAGAATGTTGAAAAAGAAGACATAAATAAACTCCTAGACCAGTATGCTAGTGATAAGGGATTGACTGTTACAAAGAAAGAAGTCCTTACATACAGTAGCTTTGGTGTAGCAAACCAAGAAGGTACGAAATTAACCATTTTTGAGAAAGGTCAAAATCGTGTTCAACCGAAAACCGTTTTTATGGTCTTTGACCAAAAAGATTACGAGAATATGACGGGTCAAAAACTTGCACTTTCAGGAAAGGAAGTTGGATTGTTTACTAAAAACAAAGAACTTCAAGGACAGAAAGAACTGACTCTAAATGACCAGACCTATACAATAAAGGAAGAAATCAAAAAAGATTTTATTCTTGAACATGTCCCAAATCAGTACAATATTCTAACTTCGGACTATAACTATCTGGTTGTTCCTGACTTGAAAGCCTTTCTTGATCAGTATCCTGATTCTTCCATCTTTAATCAATACTACGGTGGTATGAACGTAACGGCTAGCGAGGAAGAGCAACTCAAGCTTGCCAATGACTATTCAAAATTCCTTGATGATTTTAATAGAGAATTAAGCAAAGAAGGAAGCTATGTTTACGGAAGCAATCTGGCTGATAGTAGTGCGCAGATGAGTGCTCTCTTTGGTGGGGTCTTCTTTATCGGTATCTTCCTCTCCATCATCTTTATGGTGGGAACAGTTCTGGTTATTTACTACAAACAAATCTCTGAGGGCTATGAAGACCGTGAACGCTTTATCATTTTGCAGAAGGTCGGACTCGATCAAAAGCAAATCAAGCAAACCATTAATAAACAGGTTCTAACTGTTTTCTTCCTCCCTTTGCTCTTTGCTTTCCTACATCTTGCCTTTGCCTATCATATGCTTAGCCTCATCCTAAAAGTCATTGGGGTGCTAGATGCAACCATGATGTTGACTGTTACACTTTCCATTTGTGCCATCTTCCTCATCGTCTACGTTTTGATCTTTATGATTACCTCAAGAAGCTATCGTAAGATTGTACAAATGTAAAAAAGATACCTCGAAATTCATCGAGGTATTTCTTTTATCTTAAATGCTAAAGAGTTGTCCAAATAGGTAAGTTACTCCCATGGTCAGAAGTCCTATACAGAGGTTACGGATCATAGCAGTTTTCGTAGGAGCTTTTCCTAATTTAGCACTGGTATAGCCAGTGACGAGAAGGGAAAGGGCCACGATAAAAACAGTAGCAGGAATGCGATAGTCACTTGGAAAGACAGTGATCGAAAGCATAGGAGGAAGACTTCCCAGTACAAAGGCGATAAAGCTAGAAATGGCAGCATGCCAAGGATTGGTAAACTCTTCGTACTCGAGTCCATACTTTTCCTCGACCAAGGCTTTGAGTGGATTTTTCAAAAATGCTTTGTTGGTCAAGAGTTGGGCGGACGTTTCACACTCACCGTTTTGAAGATAAGCAACATAGAGGGATTGTTTTGCAGATTCGATGTCCTTATCCAAGAGCAACTGTTCTCTGGCAACAGCGGCTTCTTCCGTGTCTTTCTGAGTGGATACAGAGACATATTCGCCACCGGCCATTGAAAAAGCACCAGCGAGGATAGCGGCTAGTCCAGATAAAAAGATTATCCAGATATTGCTTGTCGCACTAGCAACCCCGATTACCACTCCAGCAATGGAAATAATCCCATCATTGGCACCGAGAACACCTGCACGCAGGATATTGAGTCGCCCTGCAAAGTTTGCATCAATTTCATGTTTCAATTCTGTCATAGTCATCTCCTTTCTCTCCATTATAGAGAAAAGAGTGGGGGAAAACAATCTTTTTAAACTATCTGAAAAAAGTTCTACGATTCTAATTTTTAAGCCCTTTCTAATTTTACCGGAAAATGCTACTTCAAATTCTTAAATATTAAATTTTCTGATAATTTATTAAAAAATTAAGGAAAGGATGTTATAATGGAACGTAAAATAAATTCAGGCTTCCTGAACCAATAGGAGTAAATAATGAAAAAACTAGGTGTTGTCCTTTTATCTTCTGCTTTGCTATTGACAGCATGTGCAGTCTGTTTTGAAAAATCAACCGAAACAAATGATTCCTCTAAGGTGACAGCTTTATCAGATGATAAACAAAAATGATAAGGTAACCGCAGATTATAAGACTTTTGTTCAAGGACAAATTGATAAGCTTTTAACGGATACAGAAGGCTTTGTCCAGCTTTTAAAAGACGGAAAATTGGAGGAAGCCAAGAAAGCTTATCCACTTGTTCGTATGGCTTATGAACGTTCAGAACCAATCGCTGAGAGTTTTGGTGAATCTGATGTTAAGATTGACTTTCGTCTAGCAGACTATGTGGATGAAAATAATACCGAGGAAGGTTGGTCAGGTTTCCACCGTATCGAGCGTATCCTTTGGGAAGAAAACACAACTAAGGGAACCGAAAGTTATGGAGATCAGCTTGTCAACGATATAAAAGAGTTGAAGGCTAAGGTAGCGACTGTTGAAGTAGATCACAAGATTATGTTGACAGGGGCAGTTGACTTGCTCAATGAAGTGGCGACAAGCAAGATTACGGGTGAAGAGGAAATCTACTCTCATACAGATTTGTACGACTTCCGCGCTAATATCGAGGGAGCTGAAAAGATATTCCAACTCTTTAAACCTTTACTAGAAAAATCAGATGCTGATTTGGTTAAAGAATTAGAAGCTGATTTCAAATCTGTTAATAGCTTGTTGGACAAACATATGACAGACAAGGAGCACTACAAACTCTATACAGACTTAACAAAAGAAGACACCAAAGAATTGGCTGAAGCCGTGACAAAACTTGGTGAACCTCTATCACAAATGGGCAAATTTCTTGATGGAGAATAAGCGGTATGACTAAGAAAGACGAAAAGTTTTTTGAGAAAAAAATGGACCGTCGAGAATTTCTAAAAAAAGCGGGTATTGGAGGTGCTGGTCTAGCACTTGGTCTCTCTGGTGCCTCCGCTTTTTTAGCGCCTAAGCTAGACAAGCAGGAAAAAATCTCGTACGGTAATGAAAAGATTAACTTTTATGGGAAATACCAAGCGGGTATCACGACCCCTATGCAGAAGAATATCTATTTTGTTGTCCTAGATTTGCATACTACAGATAAAGATAAGATTATCCAGCTTTTTAAGGATTGGACAGATTATAGTAGCAAGTTGGTAGAAGGAGAATTGGTAAAAAAAGATGGTCAGAATGCTCTCTTGCCACCTAGTGACACTGGAGAAACAGTCGGGCTCAACCCTCATCGTTTAACGTTGACTTTTGGTGTGTCTGCAAGTTTCCTGAAAAAGATGAATTTGGAGCACAAGCGTCCTCAACTTTTTAGGGATTTTCCACCTTTTCCAAAGGAGCAACTGCGTGAAAAATATACTGGGGGAGATATTGTTATCCAAGCCTGTGCAGATGACGAGCAAGTTGCTTTTCATGCTATTCGCAACCTCATTCGTAAAGGGAGAAATGCGGTGACTCTCCGTTGGAGCCAATCTGGTTTTGCTGCTATCGGAGATCGTCTAGAGACACCACGCAACCTTTTTGGTTTCAAAGATGGAACAGCCAATGTAACCAAAGAGAAGGATTTTGATCGTGTTGTCTGGGCTGACAGCAAGGATTGGATGGAAAATGGATCCTATATGGCCGTTCGCCGCATCCAGATGTTTCTCGATACCTGGGACCGAACCAATCTTGAAGAGCAAGAAAATACCTTTGGTCGTTATAAGGAAAGTGGCGCTCCCTTTGGTAAGAAGAATGAGTTTGATGAAGTAGATTTGAGTCTTTTACCAGATGATTCGCATGTTCGATTAGCCAAAGAGGTAGATAAGCCACTCTTACGACGATCCTATTCATACTCGGATGGAATTGATGAAAAGACTGGACAATTTGATACAGGTTTACTCTTTATCTCTTTCCAAAAGGATCCAGATCATTTTGTCAAGGTTCAAACCAACCTCGGAGCTACAGACAAGATGAATGAGTATGTAACTCACATCGGTAGCGGTCTTTTTGCCTGCTTTGGTGGAGTAGAGAAAGGAGGCTATATTGGTCAGAAATTATTGGAAGACTAACATTTGTTTCTTGGCTTTGTCTTTTCTCTTGTTAGCTATTTCTCCTGTTAGTGCGAAGGAGAGTCTGAGTTCTTATTTTGTAAAGATTACGGATGCCTCTCAGGCTTTAAAAAATGGAAATCAGGCAGAAGCCAAGGCCCTAGTTAGAGAAATGGCGATGGATTTTGAAACAGTAGAACATGCTGATTCGGATGCTGGAAAGGCTGTCAAGGAGAAACTTGCTCTGTCAGGGGAGATTAGTGAAGAAAATCTGACACAAATCTCTTCTGCCCTTCTAGCTTTTGAAAAAGAACAAAATCCAATAGATCTGAATGCGGAGAAGGAAAAACTTGTCAGTCGCTTAAGACCACGTTTTGAGACTTTGGATAAGGCAATTTCTTCAAAAGATATAGAGCAAGTCCGAGAAGCCTATAAAAAAATGAATTCAACTTGGACACTCAATGAAAGTGTCGTCCGCGATAACAGTACAGCTCATTATGGTCAAGTAGAAACAGCTATTTCTTTCTTACGCAGTAGTATTGAAACAGAGCCGACAGATTATGATGCTATCCAGTCTTCTTTTAATGACTTAAAAACTGCTATTGATAACTTCGTAGCTGGCAAAGAAGTGGCGACAAGTTCCTCTAATCTAAGTCTCAAAGATGGCATTTCCCTTCTCAAAAAAGCCTTGGAACAATTTAAAGCTGGAGATCAGACTGCAGGGGCAGCTACCATGAAAGAGTTTATTACTATATGGCCAACTGTTGAAGGTTCTGTTAGTACGACCAATCCTTCCCTCTACACCCGAGTCGAAAACGAAAGTCCTGTAATCATGGTTAAGGGAAGTGAGAAGGAATATCAAGAAAAATTAGAAAAACTGATTGCGGATTTATCTCAAATTGATACCAATGCAAGCTACAATGCTTTTGATGCTATGCTCATTCTCCTACGAGAAGGAGTAGAGGCCCTCTTAATCGTTATGGCCTTGGTCACAACTCTAAAAGCAGCCAAGATGCGCAAAGGACTCAAGTGGGTATATGGTGGAGCACTATCAGGAATAGCTGCGAGTCTAGTGATTGCATTTATACTCCAAATTGCCTTTCCTGCTGTAACATCGGGGGCCAATCGTGAAATCATCGAAGGATCTGTTGGTATTTTTGCGGTAGTGATGATGATTTTGATTGGTATCTGGCTTCACAGTAAATCCTCGGTCAAAAAATGGAATGACTTTATGGATTCACAGATGAAAACTGTGACCAGGACAGGTTCTTTCATTTCCATGTTTGCTCTAAGTTTTCTAGCTGTTTTTCGTGAAGGGGCAGAGACCATACTATTTTATGTAGGAATTTTACCGAGAATATCTAGTTTTGAGTTTATCCTTGGGATTTCTCTAGCTTTGTTAGTCTTGCTGATTATTGCATTTCTGATGAACAAGGCGAGTCAATTCTTTCTACCTCATAAGGTCTTCTTCCTACTGACGTGGATGATTTATGCTCTTGCCTTCAAGATGCTAGGTGTTAGCGTACATGCTCTTCAGCTGACCAATATGGCACCTAACCACTTATTGACTGGTTTCCCTACTATCGACCTCTTGGGCATCTATCCAAGTTGGGAAGGTTTAGGAAGTCAGCTAGTCTTTTTGATAATTGTTTTGGCTGTCACATTGAGACAGGGTGAAAAGTAGATGGATACAAAAGAATTGACAATCATTGAACATCTGGTAGAATTTAGAAAGAGATTCATTGCTGTTATAGTCTGCTTTTTTATAGTTTTCTGCGGAGCTTTATTGTTTGCAGATCAGCTTTACTACTATCTAACTCAGTCCTTTAATCAAAAGTTGATTGTATTAGGTCCAAATGACATTCTGTGGATTTATTTGCGCTTGGCGAGTCTGATGTCCTTTACCATTACGCTACCTTTTACAATTTATCAGATTTGGAGTTTTATCAAACCAGGATTGAAAACAGAAGAAGCAAGAGCAATCTTTGCCTATATTCCAGCTAGTTTCATTTGCTTTCTACTTGGACTAGCCTTTGGATTCTACTTTGTAACGCCTGCCTTACTTCAAGTGCTTTTAGGACTTGGGGAAGGATTATTTGAAACTCAATTAACAGCGCAGAACTACTTAGACTTTGTTTTTCAAACAACCCTACCCTTGGGTTTCATCTTTGAATTGCCCGTCATCGTCGCTTTTTTAACGTCGATTGGCTTGATTGGACCAGGGTTTTTAGTTACCTATCGCCGTTATGCATACTTTATTTTATTGGTACTAGCTGTTATCTTGACACCTGCTGATTTTATCAGCGATCTAGCTATGACTGTTCCTTTAATCTCGCTCTATGAGCTTAGTATTGTAATTAGCAAGAGTATTGTAAAGAAAAAATGAAAGGAGAAAAGAATGGGAATCTTACGTGATATCGGTGCTCCAGGATTGATTATCATCGTTCTAGGTGCACTCTTAATCTTTGGACCAAAACGATTACCAGAACTTGGTGAGTCAATCGGTAAAATGCTGTCTGAGTTTAAAAAGGCAGTTAAAGGAGCTGGTGACCAAGATCAGGAAAAGTAATTTATTCCATAATCATAAATAAAAACAAGAAAGTTAGGAACTGTAGCTGTCTAGGCCTAGGTGAACAGTTTCCTAGCTTTTTATTGTATTCTTAAAAGTGATTTTAAGTTTTCTTTAAGGTTTGTATTATACTCTGAAGAACTCTATATTAACCGAATGTTAAGTAAAAAATATAGAGGGAAATCTAGTTTTATTTCTCAAATAGATAGTTTTCTGTCTTTTCTTCATGATAGAGGCAGATTGTGATATAATAGATGGTAATGAGTTTTTTAGAATAAACTAAAGGAGAATATATATGATCTATGCAGGAATCCTAGCTGGAGGAACTGGCACACGCATGGGAATCAGCAATTTGCCAAAACAATTCTTGGAGTTGGGTGATCGTCCTATTTTGATCCACACAATTGAAAAATTCGTCTTGGAACCAAGTATTGAAAAAATTGTGGTTGGAGTTCATGGAGATTGGGTATCACATGCTGAGGACTTGGTTGACAAGTATCTTTCTCTTCACAAGGATCGTATCATCATTACCCAAGGTGGTGCTGATCGTAATAGCAGTATCAAGAAGATTATTGGAGCTATTGATGCCTACCGTCCAATTACTCCTGAAGATATCGTTATTACGCATGACTCTGTTCGTCCCTTTATCACACTTCGCATGATTCAGGACAATATCAAACTCGCCCAAAATCATGATGCGGTTGACACAGTAGTAGAAGCGGTTGATACCATTGTTGAAAGCACTAACGGCCAGTTTATCACGGATATTCCAAATCGTGCTCACCTCTATCAGGGTCAAACACCTCAAACCTTCCGCTGCAAGGATTTCATGGATTTGTATGGTTCCCTATCTGATAAAGAAAAGGAAATCCTGACGGATGCATGTAAGATTTTTGTTATAAAAGGGAAAGACGTTGCCCTGGCTAAAGGGGAATATTCAAACCTTAAAATCACAACTGTGACAGACTTGAAAATCGCGAAAAGCATGATTGAGAAAGACTAAGGCTATGATTAATCAAATTTATCAACTGACCAAACCAAAGTTTATCAATGTAAAATACCAAGAAGAGGACATTGATCAGGAGAATCATATCCTGATTCGCCCAAATTATATGGCAGTTTGTCATGCGGATCAACGTTACTATCAAGGAAAACGAGATCCAAAGATATTGGCTAAAAAGCTTCCTATGGCTATGATTCACGAGTCTTGTGGAACTGTTATTTCAGATCCAACTGGGACTTATGAAGTCGGTCAAAAGGTAGTTATGATTCCAAATCAACCGCCTATGCAGAGTGACAAGGAGTTCTACGAGAACTACATGACAGGAACCTACTTCCTATCTAGTGGTTATGATGGCTTTATGAGAGAATTTGTCTCTCTTCCAAAAGATCGTGTTGTGTCTTATAATGACATTGAGGATACAGTTGCTGCCATTACTGAGTTTGTGAGTGTGGGTATGCATGCTATGAATCGTTTCTTAAATCTTGCCCACAGCAAACGAGAGCGTATCGCTGTTATAGGAGATGGTAGTTTGGCCTTTGTGGTTGCTAATATTATCAATTACACTCTACCAGAAGCGGAGATTATCGTGATTGGTCGCCATTGGGAAAAACTAGAGCTCTTCTCTTTTGCAAAAGAGTGCTACATTACTGATAATATTCCAGAAGATTTGACCTTTGATCATGGATTTGAGTGTTGCGGTGGTGATGGCACAGGACCAGCTATCAATGATTTGATTCGTTATATTCGCCCTCAGGGAACGATTCTCATGATGGGAGTGAGCGAGTACAAGGTCAATATCAATACACGAGATGCTTTAGAAAAAGGTTTATTATTGGTTGGTTCATCACGATCAGGACGGATTGATTTTGAAAAAGTAATTCAGATGATGGAAGTTAAAAAGTTTGCGAATCGTCTGAAAAATATCCTTTATATCGAAGAACCAGTGAGAGAAATCAAGGACATTCACCGTGTCTTTGCTACAGATCTAAATACTGCTTTCAAAACAGTGTTTAAATGGGAAGTGTAAGAGATGGAGGCTAATCGTGGAGAAAATCATTAAAGAAAAAATTTCTTCTTTGCTATCTGATGAAGAGGAAGTCCTCAGCGTCGAACAATTGGGAGGCATGACCAACCAAAACTATTTGGCCAAGACAACCAATAAGCAGTATATCGTTAAATTTTTCGGAAAAGGGACCGAAAAGCTTATCAATCGTCAAGATGAAAAATACAATCTTGAATTGTTGAAAGATTTGAATCTTGATGTCAAAAATTATCTCTTTGATATTGAGTCAGGGATTAAGGTGAACGAATACATCGAATCCGCAATTACCCTTGACTCAACTTCAATCAAAACCAAGTTTGATAAAATCGCCCCAATTCTACAGACCATTCATGCATCAGGTAAAGAACTAAGAGGGGAATTTGCACCTTTTGAAGAAATCAAAAAATACGAAGCCCTGATTGATGGGAATATCCCTTACGCCAATTATGAAGCTGTAAGAAAAGATGTATTTTCACTAGAGAAAAAATTGGCTGACTTAGGTGTTGACAGAAAGTCTTGCCATATCGATTTGGTTCCAGAAAACTTTATCGAGTCTCCCCAAGGACGCATGTATCTGATTGACTGGGAATACTCTTCCATGAATGATCCGATGTGGGATTTGGCAGCTCTCTTTTTGGAGTCTGACTTTACAAATCAGGAAGAAGAAGATTTCCTTGCTTATTATGAGAGTGATAAAACTCCAGTATCTCGTGAAAAGATTCGAATCTATAAAATTTTACAAGATACCATCTGGAGTTTGTGGACAGTGTACAAAGAAGCTCAAGGTGCTGACTTTGGAGACTATGGTGTGAGTCGTTACCAAAGAGCTGTTGACGGTTTGACTTATTATGGAGGTTAGGATGAAGAATAAGAATGGTGTTTCTTTCGGTCTGCTCTCAGGTATCTTCTGGGGGCTCGGTCTGACAATCAGTGCTTATATCTTTTCAATTTTTACCAATCTTTCGCCCTTTGTGGTGGCAGCAGCACATGACTTTTTGAGTATCTTTATTTTATTAGCTTTTCTCTTGATTAGAGAAGGGAAAGTTCGCTTGTCAATCTTTCTAAATATTCGAAATGTCAGTGTTATTATCGGAGCTTTGCTAGCTGGACCTATAGGAATGCAGGCCAATCTTTATGCAGTTAAGTATATCGGTAGTTCTCTTGCGTCTTCAGTATCAGCTATCTATCCAGCAGTTTCTGTTTTACTAGCATTTTTCATTTTGAAACACAAGGTATCTAAGAATACTGTGTTTGGTATTTTGTTGATTATCGCTGGTATTATTGCCCAGACTTACAAAGTTGAGCAGGTTAATTCTTTTTATATCGGAATTCTTTGTGCATTAGTTTGTGCCATCGCCTGGGGAAGTGAAAGTGTTCTTAGTTCCTACGCCATGGAAAGTGACTTGAGTGAAATTGAAGCACTATTAATCCGCCAAGTAACCTCATTCTTGTCATACCTTGTCATTGTCCTCTTTTCTCATCATTCATTTGCAGAAGTAGCAGATGGGCAATTGCTC
Organism: Streptococcus oralis; assembly: GCF_003944215.1. Taxonomy (GTDB): domain Bacteria; phylum Bacillota; class Bacilli; order Lactobacillales; family Streptococcaceae; genus Streptococcus; species Streptococcus oralis_BI. The sequence continues at coordinate 30,197 of NZ_RJVZ01000013.1, forward strand.
GGTTTGATGTTAGTCTTTGCAGCATGTAATATGATTTCGTATTTAGCCTACTACATTGCTATCAATCGTTTACAACCTGCAAAAGCAACTGGATTGAACGTAAGCTATGTCGTATGGACAGTATTGTTCTCAGCAATGCTTTTAGGTACACCACTCGATATGGTGACCATTATTACATCACTTGTTGTCATGGCTGGTGTTTATATTATTATTAAAGAATAAAGGAGAATAGCGTGAAAGCAATTATCTTGGCAGCTGGGTTGGGAACTCGTCTGCGTCCTATGACTGAAAATACCCCTAAAGCCTTGGTTAAGGTCAATCAAAAACCTTTGGTAGAATATCAAATTGAATTTTTGAAAGAGCGTGGAATTGATGAAATCATCATTGTTGTTGGCTACCTCAAAGAACAATTCGACTACCTAAAAGAAAAATATGGTGTTCGCTTAGTTTTTAACGACAAGTATGCCGATTACAACAATTTTTACTCACTTTATCTTGTTAAAGAAGACTTAGCTAACAGCTATGTCATTGATGCAGATAACTATCTCTTCAAAAATATGTTTAGAAACGATCTAGAACGTTCTACCTATTTCAGTGTTTATCGTGAAGACTGTACAAATGAATGGTTCCTAGTTTATGGTGATGACTATAAGGTTCAAGACATCATTGTTGACAGTAAGGCGGGCCGTATTTTGAGCGGCGTATCATTCTGGGATGCTCCAACTGCAGAAAAGATTGTTGGCTTTATTGATAAAGCTTACGAAAGTGGAGAATTTGTGGATCTCTACTGGGACAATATGGTTAAGGACAACATCAAAGAATTAGATGTGTATGTCGAAGAATTAGAAGAAAACAGCATCTACGAAATTGATAGTGTCAAAGACTATCAAAAACTAGAAGAAATTTTATCTTCTATTGAATAACCAGTCCAAAAAAAGAGGCTCTTTGTCAACTGTAGTGGGTTGAAGAAAAGCTAAGATCTAGAAAGGACACATTTCGTCCTTTCTTTTTTGATGTTCAGAGCGATAAAAATCCGTTTTTTGAAGTTTTCAAAGTTCCGGAATCCAAAGGCATTGCTCTTGATGAGTTTGATGAGATTATTAGTGGCTTCCAATTTGGCGTTAGAATAGGGTAGTTGAAGGGCGTTGACAATTTTCTCTTTATCTTTGAGGAAGGTTTTAAAGACAGTCTGAAAAAGAGGATGAACCTGCTTTAGATTGTCCTCAATAAGTCCGAAAAATTTCTCCGGCTCCTTGTTCTGAAAGTGAAAAAGTAAGAGTTGATAGAGCTGATAGTGGTTTTTCAAGTCTTCTGAATAGCTCAAAAGCTTGTCTAGAATCTCTTTATTGGTTAAGTTCATGCGAAAAGTAGGGCGATAAAAACGTTTATGGCTAAGTTTACGACTATCCTGTTGAATGAGTTTCCAGTAGCGCTTGATAGCCTTGTATTCATGGGATTTTCGATGAAACTGATTCATGATTTGGACACGCACACGACTCATGGTACGACTTAGATGTTGAACGATGTGAAAGCGATCCAGAACGATTTTAGCATTCGGAAAAAGCTGTTTAGCTAAGGCATAGTAAGGGCTAAACATATCCATCGTAATGATTTTCACCTGACAGCGAACGGCTCTATCGTATCACAGAAAGTGATTTCGGATGATAGCTTGTGTTCTTCCCTCAAGAACAATGATGATATTGAGCTTTTCAAAATCTTGCGCAATGAAACTCATCTTTCCCTTAGTGAAGACATACTCATCCCAAGACATAATCTCAGGAAGACGAGAAAAATCATGTTTAAAGTGAAAGTCATTGAGCTTGCGAATAACAGTTGAAGTTGAACTAGACAACTGATGGGCAATATCGGTCATAGAAGTCTTTTCAATCAACTTCTGAGCAATTTTTTGGTTGATGATACGAGGGATTTGGTGATTCTTCTTGATGATAGAAGTCTCAGCCACCATCATTTTTGAGCACTAATAGCACTTAAAACGGCGCTTTTTAAGAAGAATTCTGGTAGGCATATCAGTCGTTTCAAGGTAAGGAATTTTCGACGTTTTTTGAAAGTCATATTTCTTCATTTATTTTCCACAATCAGGACAAGATGGAGCCTCGTAATCCAGTTTAGCGATGATTTCCTTGTGCGAATTCCTATTAACAACATCCATAATTTGGATATTAGAGTCTTTAATATCGAGTAGTTTTGTGATAAAATGTAATTGTTCCATATGATTCTTTCTAATGATGGTTTCGACGCTTTTCATTATAGATCTTATGGGACTTTTTTTCTACAACAAAATAGGCTCCATAATATCCATAGGGGATTTACCCACTACAAATATTATAGAGCCAAAAAAGAAGGCTCAGCCTTCTTTTTTTGTAGTTGAAATCAAGGGATGTTTGATATTGATTGTATTTATTAAACAAAACACAATTTATAAAAAAATGAACAAAATAAAACAAAAACCATTGACAACGATTTCATATAGTGTTATACTTATAGCATAAAAGTTAATTGAAAGAAGGGAAACTGTTATGGGATTAGATCATTTCTTTGACAAAAACCTGGTGTTTTGCTTAGAAGCGGATAATCAAGAACAACTCTTTGATCAGGTAGCAACCCTGTTGGAAAAACGAGAAATAGTGACTCCAACTTATCGTGAAGCCTTGATCACGCGTGAAAAGTCATTTCCAACTGGCTTAGATATGGAATTTCTGGGAAAGGACTTGCCAAATGTAGCGATTCCTCATACAGATATTGTTCACAATCTAGCTGAGAAAGTGGTGGTTGTTCGATTAGAAAAACCAGTAACTTTTCACAATATGATTGCTCCTGATAAGGAAGTGGAAGTATCTCTACTCTTCTTTATCATTAACAATTCAAGTTCGAGTCAAACCAACATTCTTGCTCAGTTGATGGACTTTTTCACAGGGAATAGCCATCTGGAAGATTTATCAAAAATTTCTGAACCAGAAAAACTTTATGCTTATATAGCTGAAGCGACAGCTTAATCTTGTCTATTAAAAAAATAAAATCGGAGGAAATCCTAATGATTAAAATTCTTGCTGCCTGCGGTGCAGGTGTTAACTCAAGTCACCAAATTAAAAGTGCTCTAGAAGAAGAACTAGCAAATCGCGGTTATGATGTTCACTGTGATGCAGTTATGGTAAAAGATGTGAATGAAGACCTTATGAAGGGCTACGATATCTTTACACCAATCGCTGCAACAGATCTTGGCTTTGAACCAGGTATTCCAGTTATCGAAGCTGGACCAATCTTGTTCCGTATTCCAGCAATGAGCGCTCCAGTATTTGACAATATTGAAGCAGCTATCAAAGAACGCGGACTAAGTTAATTATTATTTTGTAAGATTCCATAAAAATAAAGGGAGGAACTATTATGGATGTCATTATCGAACTAGCCAATAAGATTTTCAAGCCAGTCTTGGAAATGGGTGGTCCTATCATCATGCTGATCATCTTGACAGTATTGGCTCTACTTTTTGGAGTGAAATTCTCCAAAGCGCTTGAAGGTGGTATTAAACTTGCCATCGCTCTTACTGGTATCGGTGCTATCATCGGTATGCTCAACGGAGCTTTCTCAGCATCTCTTGCGAAATTCGTTGAAAATACTGGTATTCAATTGAACATCACTGACGTTGGTTGGGCACCACTTGCAACCATCACTTGGGGATCTGCTTGGACACTTTACTTCTTGCTTGTAATGTTGATTGTCAACGTTGTGATGCTTGCAATGAAGAAAACGGACACACTTGACGTCGATATCTTTGATATCTGGCACTTGTCAATCACTGGTCTTTTGATCAAATGGTATGCAGACAACAATGGTGTTAGTCAAGGAGTTTCGCTTTTCATCGCAACTGCAGCAGTTGTCCTGGTAGGTGTTTTGAAAATCATCAACTCTGACTTGATGAAACCAACATTCGACGACCTTCTTAATGCACCAAGTTCATCACCAATGACTTCAACTCACATGAACTACATGATGAACCCAGTTATCATGGTTTTGGATAAGATCTTCGATAAAGTATTGCCAGGTCTTGATAAATATGACTTTGACGCTGCAAAATTGAACAAGAAAATCGGTTTCTGGGGCTCTAAATTCTTCATCGGTTTCATCCTTGGTATCGTTATTGGTTTGATGGGGACTCCACATCCAGTTGCTGGTGTAGAAGGAGCCGATAAATGGGAACTTGTTATTAAAGGTTGGTTGAGCCTTGGTTTGACTGCCGGTGTCTGCTTGGAGCTCTTCTCACTTATCGGATCTTGGTTCATCGCAGCCGTAGAACCACTTTCACAAGGTATTACAAACGTTGCTACTAAACGTCTTCAAGGACGTAAATTCAACATCGGTCTTGACTGGCCTTTCATCGCTGGTCGTGCTGAAATCTGGGCTTGTGCCAACGTACTTGCTCCAATCATGCTAGTAGAAGCAGTGCTTCTTTCAAACGTCGGAAATGGTATCTTGCCACTTGCAGGTATCATCGCTATGGGTGTAACTCCAGCTCTCTTGGTTGTTACTCGTGGTAAATTGCTCCGTATGATCATCTTCGGAACACTCTTGTTGCCGCTCTTCCTTCTTTCAGGTACTCTTATCGCTCCATTTGCAACTGAACTTGCGAAAGGTGTAGGTGCTTTCCCAGAAGGTGTGAGTCAAACTCAATTGATTACTCACTCAACTCTTGAAGGACCAATCGAAAAACTATTTGGTTGGGCAATCGGTAATGCTACAACAGGTGATATCAAAGCAATCCTTGGTGCAGCAGCCTTCCTTGTATTCTATGTAGGTATCTTTGCTTGGTATAGAAAACAAATGATCAAACGTAACGAAGAATACGCAGCAAATGCTAAATAATTCGCTCCTATAAAATGTAAATTGTGAAAACTAGGTTGTCAATTTCCGACATTGGGAGTGGCAACCTAGTTTTTTATATAAAATCTAAAAATTGTTGGAGAATATAATGGTAATTGAAGTAAAATCAGACAAGTTAACTGTCCAGTTTAAAACCTTAGGTGGCGCATTGTCGTCAATTAAAGACCGAGATGGCATTGAATACTTGTGGCAAGGGGATGCAACTTATTGGAGTGGACAAGCTCCAGTACTTTTTCCAATCTGTGGCTCTTTGAGAGAAGATACAGCCTTCTATAATCACGCAGATGGAACGGAAACAAAAGGAAGTATCCCGCGTCATGGTTTAGTCCGTAAAAATGAATTTGAATTAGTTGAACAAACAGAAAATAGTGTAACTTTTGCCATTGAAGATGATGAGAATAGCTATCAGAACTACCCTTATCATTTCCGCCTAGAAATCACTTATAGCCTTACTGGCAAGACAGTACGGACTCAATACAAGATTTTCAATAAAGAAACCAGCAAGGACATGCCATACTTTATTGGTGGACATCCAGGCTTTAATTGTCCTCTACTTGATGATGAAGTCTATGAAGATTACTATTTAGAGTTTGAAAAAGAAGAGACTTGTTCTGTTCCCCGCCCTTTCCCAGAAACTGGACTCTTAGACTTCCAAGATAGAAGTCCATGGTTGGATTCTCAAAAGGAAGTGGATCTCAGTTACGATCTGTTCAATGTTGACGCAGTGACACTCGATGAGTTGCAATCTAGAACAATTGCCCTTCGTTCTCGGAAGCATGAGAAGGGATTGAAAGTAAACTTCCAAGAGTTTCCAAATCTCATCATTTGGTCTACCCTAAATAAAGGTCCTTTCATCGCTTTTGAACCCTGGTCAGGCTTATCAACCTCACTTGAAGAAGGAAATCATTTTGAAGATAAGAAGAATGTTCGTCTCTTGGAAGCCGGTCAAGTAGACCAAATTGGCTTTGATATTGAAATATTTTAGATAAAAAACCACAAAAACAAACATTTAATGTTGACTTTTTATAAAAATAGGAGTATATTATGTTTGTAAGCAACAAATGATGTTTGCAACAAACAAACAATCGCTTGTTATATTTTTTCTAGGAAACTGGTTTCCTAAACTTGAATAAGGTGTAATTCATCTCATTCAATCCAATTTGTCAATAAACTGCTAGAAAGCTTTTTGTACTTATAATACTAGTTATAAAAGTCTTTGCTGGCCTAGAAAAATTAAAAGGAGTATACAATATGTCTATTGTTATCGGTGCAGATGCTGCAGGTTTGAGATTGAAAGAAGTTGTGAAAAACTTCTTGGAAAAAGAAAACTTCCACGTTGTGGATGTTACAGCTGAAGGTCAAGACTTTGTTGATGTGACTCTTGCTGTTGCTGCAGAAGTAAACAAAGAAGAACAAAACCTTGGTATCGTGATTGACGCTTATGGTGCTGGTCCTTTCATGGTCGCAACTAAAATCAAAGGAATGGTTGCTGCTGAAGTTTCTGATGAACGTTCTGCATATATGACTCGCGGCCACAACAACTCACGTATGATTACTATGGGTGCAGAAATCGTTGGTGATGAATTGGCGAAAAATATTGCTAAAGGATTTGTTAACGGTAAATACGACGGTGGTCGTCACCAAATCCGTGTCGATATGTTGAACAAAATGTGCTAATACTCTTCAAAAATCAAGATAATCTGTTGTCAGCTTGCTTTAGCTAACCTCAGTTATGCTTGCAGCTCGCTTCCTAAGCTAATCTTGATTTTTCTTGAGTAGGGATAAATGATATTAGATTTATATAATTAATCGGAGGGAATAACTAATGAGAATTGCAATTGGATGTGACCACATCGTAACAGATGAAAAAATGGCGGTTTCAGAATTTTTGAAATCAAAANGACATGAAGTCATTGACTTTGGTACTTACGATCATGCTCGTACACACTACCCAATTTTTGGTAAAAAAGTTGGTGAAGCTGTTACAAGCGGTCAAGCTGATCTTGGGGTATGTATCTGTGGTACTGGTGTTGGTATCAACAACGCTGTAAATAAAGTTCCTGGTGTCCGTTCTGCCTTAGTTCGTGATATGACAACAGCTCTTTATGCTAAAGAAGAACTCAATGCCAACGTTATTGGTTTTGGTGGTAAAATCACTGGTGAATTGCTTATGTGTGATATCATTGAAGCTTTCATCAATGCTGAATACAAACCATCAGAAGAAAACAAAAAATTGATTGCGAAAATTGAGCACGTTGAAACTCACAATGCTCATCAAGCAGATGCAAACTTCTTTACAGAATTCCTTGAAAAATGGGATCGCGGTGAATACCACGACTAAGAGGTGACGCATGATTTTAACAGTCACACTGAATCCATCCATTGATATTTCTTATCCTTTGGATGAATTAAAAATTGACACTGTCAACCGTGTGGTGGATGTAACTAAAACAGCTGGTGGGAAAGGTCTCAATGTTACGCGAGTTCTTTCAGAATTTGGAGATTCTGTTGTTGCTACTGGTCTGGTCGGTGGTAAACTTGGTGAGTTTTTAGTAGAAAACATCGACGATAAAGTAACGAAAGATTTCTTCTCAATTCAGGGAGAAACTCGTAACTGTATCGCTATTCTCCACGGAGATAACCAAACAGAAATCCTTGAAAAAGGTCCTGAAGTATTGGAACAAGAAGGGCAAGATTTCTTGGCTCATTTCGAAAATCTTCTTGACACTGTAGAAGTAGTAGCCATTTCAGGTAGTCTTCCAGCTGGCCTTCCAGTTGACTATTATGCAAACTTGGTAGAGCTTGCTAATAAAGTAGAGAAACCAGTTGTTCTAGACTGCTCAGGTGCAGCTCTTCAGGCTGTCCTTGAATCACCACACAAGCCAACAGTTATCAAACCAAATAATGAAGAATTGTCTCAGCTTCTAGGCAGAGAAGTTTCAGAAGATTTGGATGAATTAAAGGAAGTTCTTCAAGAGCCTCTATTTGCAGGGATTGAGTGGATTATCGTTTCACTTGGTGCAAATGGTGCTTTTGCAAAACATGGGGATACTTTCTACAAGGTAGATATTCCAAGAATTCAGGTAGTCAATCCTGTCGGATCTGGAGATTCTACTGTTGCAGGGATTTCATCAGGTCTTCTTCATAGGGAATCGGATGCAGAACTCCTCATCAAGGCAAATGTCCTTGGTATGCTCAATGCTCAAGAAAAAATGACAGGTCATGTGAATATGGCCAACTATCAAGCTCTATATGATCAATTAATAGTAAAAGAGGTATAAAATGGTTTTAACAGAAAATAAACGTGCATGCTTAGAAAAACTTTCAGATGAAAATGGCATTATCTCAGCCCTTGCCTTTGACCAACGTGGCGCTTTGAAACGCCTCATGGCTCAATACCAAACGGAAGAGCCAACAGTGGCTCAAATGGAAGAACTCAAAGTCTTGGTTGCAGATGAATTGACAAAATACGCATCATCTATGCTTCTCGACCCTGAATATGGTCTTCCAGCTACAAAAGCGCTTGATGCCAATGCTGGTCTTCTCCTTGCTTATGAGAAAACTGGCTACGATACAACAAGCACCAAACGCTTGCCTGACTGCTTAGATGTTTGGTCTGCCAAACGCATCAAGGAACAAGGCGCTGACGCTGTCAAATTCTTGCTTTACTATGACGTAGACAGCTCTGACGAACTCAACCAAGAAAAACAAGCCTACATCGAACGTATTGGTTCTGAGTGTGTGGCGGAAGACATTCCATTCTTCCTTGAAATTCTTGCCTATGATGAAAAAATCGCTGACGCAGGTTCTGCAGAATACGCTAAAGTCAAACCACACAAGGTTATCGGTGCCATGAAGGTCTTCTCAGACCCACGCTTTAACATTGATGTCTTGAAAGTGGAAGTTCCAGTCAACGTCAAATACGTTGAAGGTTTTGGCGATGGTGAAATCGTGCATACTCGTGAAGAAGCGGCAGCCTTCTTCAAAGCACAAGATGAAGCAACTAACTTGCCATACATCTACTTGAGTGCGGGTGTATCAGCTAAACTCTTCCAAGAAACCCTTGTCTTTGCCCACGAATCAGGCGCAAACTTTAACGGCGTTCTTTGTGGACGTGCAACATGGGCTGGATCAGTTGAAGCTTACATCAAAGACGGTGAAGCAGCAGCTCGTGAGTGGTTGCGTACAACTGGATTTGAGAACATTGACGAACTCAACAAGGTTCTTCAAACAACAGCGACTTCATGGACTGAACGTGTATAAGTTTCCCTCCCCTAATCTTAGGAACATTGATCTAAAAAAAATTTAAAAAAAGTTGAATGTAAAGGTTTACAAAACAACTTACTTATGCTATACTTAAATCACAAGTTAATACAAGGTGAGTGTTACTAAGTAATATTAGGCATGATCACAGGTGGATTAGAAATCAAAGAATTTTCTAGTTCATTTGTGGTCATTTTTTGCACTCATATACCTTTAAGATGCAAAAGGAGGTTGACATGTATCGAATTCTAAACCCAATGAATCATAACGTCTCGCTTGTCAGAAATGACAAAGGAGAAGAAGTGATTGTGATTGGTAAGGGGATTGCATTTGGGAAAAAGAAGGGGGATTTAATTGCTGAAAATCAGGTTGAGAAAATCTTTCGGATGAAGACAGAAGAGTCCAGAGAAAACTTTATGGCTCTTCTCAAAGATGTTCCGCTTGATTTTATCACAGTGACCTACGAGATCATTGATAATCTTTCTAAGAAATATCACTATCCGATTCAAGAATATCTCTATGTGACCTTGACAGATCATATTTACTGTTCCTATCAAGCTCTAACACAAGGAAGGTACAAGGATAGCAATCTACCAGATATTTCTACCAAGTATCCTGTTGCTTTTCAAATCGCAAACGAAGCTTTTAAAATCTATCGTCAGAAATTGACAGATCATTTCCCTGAGGATGAAATTATTCGGATCGCTTATCATTTCATCAATGCCGAAGGGGAGAATGAAGTGGAGGTTGTGGAGTCGATAGATAAGAGGAAAGAAATTCTCAGGAATGTTGAAGAAGTGCTAAAGGGTTATGCAATTCAACGAACCAAAGAGAATAACCATTTCTATGATCGCTTTATGATTCATTTGAATTATTTCTTGGATTATTTAGACAGATCTAGAGATGATAACCAATCACTTCTGGATATGGAAGATCATATTAAACACTCCTATCCAAAAGCGTTCGAGATTGGTTCCAAGATCTATGATGTGATTACGCAACATACGGGTCTTGATTTGTATAAGAGTGAGCGAGTTTATCTAGTTCTACATATACAACGTTTACTGTCATAAAAATTTAATTAAAAATACATAAGGAGAATTCTATCATGAATAGAGAAGAAGTAACATTGTTAGGTTTTGAAATCGTAGCCTATGCTGGCGATGCTCGTTCAAAACTATTGGAAGCCTTGAAGGCTGCTGAAGCTGGCGATTTTGCGAAAGCAGATAGCTTAGTCGAGGAAGCTGGTGGTTGCATCGCTGAGGCACACCACGCGCAAACAAGCCTTTTGACTAAGGAGGCAGCTGGTGAAGATTTGGCCTATAGTGTAACCATGATGCACGGTCAGGATCACTTGATGACTACCATTTTGTTAAAAGATTTGATGCACCATTTAATCGAACTCTACAAGAGAGGAGTTAAGTAATGAATAAATTAATTGAATTTATCGAGAAAGGGAAACCTTTCTTTGAGAAACTATCTCGTAATATCTATCTTCGTGCTATTCGTGATGGTTTCATCGCTGGTATGCCTGTTATTCTCTTCTCAAGTATCTTTATCTTGATTGCCTTTGTTCCTAACTCATGGGGCTTTAAATGGTCTGATGATGTTGTTAATCTCCTCATGAAACCTTATAGCTATTCAATGGGGATTCTAGCTCTCTTGGTAGCTGGTACAACAGCTAAGTCATTGACCGACTCAGTAAACCGTAGCATGGAGAAAACCAACCAAATCAACTATATGTCAACACTATTGGCAGCGATTGTCGGTTTGTTGATGTTGGCAGCTGATCCGATTGAAGGTGGCTTTGCGACAGGGTTCCTTGGAACAAAAGGTTTACTTTCAGCCTTTCTTGCTGCCTTTGTTACCGTAGCAATCTATAAGGTTTGTGTTAAGAATAACGTTACCATTCGTATGCCTGACGAAGTTCCGCCCAATATCTCACAGGTTTTTAAAGATGTGATTCCATTCACTCTTTCTGTTGTTTCTCTTTATGTTCTTGATTTATTAGCTCGTCATTTTGTTGGTGCAAGCGTAGCAGAATCAATCGGTAAATTCTTTGCACCATTATTCTCTGCAGCTGATGGCTATCTTGGTATTACCATTATCTTTGGTGCTTTTGCCTTCTTCTGGTTTGTTGGTATCCACGGCCCTTCAATCGTCGAACCTGCTATTGCAGCTATTACCTATGCTAATGCTGAAGTCAACTTGAACCTTCTCCAACAAGGGATGCATGCTGACAAGATCCTTACTTCTGGTACACAAATGTTTATCGTTACCATGGGTGGTACAGGTGCGACACTGGTTGTTCCATTCATGTTCATGTGGTTGACCAAATCGAAACGAAATCGTGCAATCGGACGTGCGTCAGTAGTACCAACCTTCTTTGGTGTGAACGAACCAATCCTGTTTGGTGCCCCCCTTGTCTTGAACCCAATCTTCTTTATTCCATTCATCTTTGCGCCAATCGCAAACGTCTGGATCTTTAAATTCTTCATTGAAACGCTTGGCATGAACTCATTTACTGCCAACCTTCCTTGGACAACACCAGGTCCGCTCGGTATTGTTCTCGGTACAAACTTCCAATTCTTGTCATTTGTACTTGCTGCTTTGTTAATCCTTGTTGACGTAGCCATCTACTATCCATTCCTCAAGGTTTATGATGAACAAATTCTTGAAGAGGAGCGTTCTGGTAAAGCCAATGATGAATTGAAAGAAAAAGTAGCAGCAAACTTCAATACTGCTAAAGCAGATGCTATTCTTGAAAAAGCAGGTGTAGAAGCAGCTCAAAACACAATCACTGAAGAAACCAATGTTTTGGTTCTCTGTGCAGGTGGAGGAACAAGTGGTCTCCTTGCAAATGCTCTAAACAAGGCTGCCGCAGAGTACAATGTTCCTGTTAAAGCAGCAGCTGGTGGCTATGGAGCTCACCGTGAAATGTTGCCAGAGTTTGATCTGGTTATCCTTGCTCCTCAAGTTGCTTCAAACTTTGAAGACATGAAGGCCGAAACCGACAAACTTGGTATCAAACTTGCTAAGACAGAAGGTGGCCAATACATTAAATTGACTCGCGACGGAAAAGGCGCTCTTGCCTTTGTTCAAGCGCAGTTCGAAGAATAAAATGTAAATAGCGAAGAAGTGAGATGGAGGAACTCCTCCCAACTATATCTCCATCTCATTTCTATTTCTTGAAAGGTGAATCAAATGACAAAAACACTTCCAAAAGACTTTATTTTTGGCGGAGCAACAGCCGCCTATCAAGCAGAAGGTGCTACACATACCGATGGAAAAGGACCAGTTGCCTGGGACAAATACCTCAAAGATAACTACTGGTATACTGCTGAACCAGCCAGTGATTTCTATCACAAATACCCAGTTGACCTCAAACTTGCAGAAGAGTATGGTGTCAATGGTATCCGTATTTCAATCGCTTGGTCACGTATCTTTCCAACTGGTTATGGGAAGGTTAATGACAAGGGGGTTGAGTTCTATCATAATTTATTTGCAGAGTGCCACAAACGGCATGTTGAGCCCTTCGTGACTCTCCATCACTTTGATACACCCGAGGCGCTTCATTCAAACGGAGATTTCCTGAATAGAGAAAACATTGATCACTTTGTGGATTATGCAGCCTTCTGTTTTGAAGAATTTCCTGAAGTTAACTTTTGGACAACCTTTAATGAAATTGGGCCGATAGGAGATGGTCAGTATTTGGTTGGGAAATTCCCTCCAGGTATTCAGTACGACCTTGCCAAAGTATTTCAATCTCACCACAATATGATGGTGTCTCATGCGCGTGCAGTCAAGCTATATAAAGATAAAGGTTATAAAGGTGAAATTGGTGTGGTTCATGCCCTGCCTACTAAGTATCCTCTGGATCCTGAAAATCCTGCAGATGTCCGTGCAGCTGAGTTAGAAGATATTATCCATAACAAGTTTATCCTAGACGCGACTTATCTAGGACGATATTCCGAAGTAACCATGGAAGGTGTCAACCATATCTTAGCAGTCAATGGTGGAAGTTTAGATCTGCGTGAAGAAGACTTCGCTGCATTAGAAGTAGCAAAAGACTTGAATGACTTCCTTGGAATTAACTACTACATGAGTGATTGGATGCAAGCCTTTGATGGCGAAACAGAAATCATTCACAATGGTAAGGGTGAAAAAGGAAGCTCTAAATATCAGATTAAGGGAGTCGGACGCCGTGTAGCTCCAGATTATGTGCCACGTACGGACTGGGATTGGATTATCTATCCTCAAGGTTTGTATGATCAAATCATGCGCGTGAAGAAAGATTACCCAAATTACAAGAAAATCTATATCACAGAGAATGGTCTTGGATACAAAGATGAGTTTGTGGATGGGACAGTCTACGATGATGGACGGATTGATTATGTTAAGAAACATATGGAAGTGATTGCAGATGCAATCACTGATGGAGCCAATGTCAAAGGCTACTTTATCTGGTCGCTGATGGATGTCTTTTCTTGGTCAAATGGTTACGAAAAGCGTTATGGACTATTCTATGTTGATTTTGAGACCCAAGAGCGTTATCCCAAGAAATCAGCTCACTGGTACAAAAAACTAGCTGAGACACAGATTATCGAGTAAAACTAAAACAAAAAAATTCCCCGCCAAAAGGCAGGGGAATTTTTATGGTTTCGATAAAAGAATGGTTGTTTGTTTCGACAGATCTTCAAATGTCTCCTGACTCAGTTTGGAATCTGAAACGATTGTATCAATCTCTGAGATATTGTAGAAAGTGTAAAAATCAAACTTATTAAACTTGCTGTGGTCTGCCAGTAAGTATTTTTTATTGGCATTGTTCAAGGCGATTCGTTGTACCTCGCCCTCTTCTTCACTGAAAGTAGCAATTGCCTTATCTTTAATACCATTACAACTCACAAAAGCTTTAGAAAACTGAAGGTTGGTCAAATCCTGCAAGGTGAGTGTCCCCACAAAAGCACCAGTGATAGAGCGATAATTTCCACCAATCAAAATCAAATCTGTTAGTTTTCGTTCGTTTAGGATGAGAAAAACAGGAAGACTGTTTGTTACAACACGAATATTATCAATTGGGAGTTCACGAGCAAAACATTCTAAGGTTGTTCCTGGCCCGATAAAAATGGTTTCACCTTCGTCAATCAAATGACCTGCAAAACGGCTAATTTCTTGTTTTTCAGCAATCTGCAAGCCTTGTTTTTCGACGTTTGAGCGTTCGTTGTTTAAGAGAGAACCTGTACGAAGTTTTTCAGCACCACCATGCACACGGACCAGTAAATCTTTATCTGCCAATTCTTGTAAGTAGCGACGAGCTGTCATATCTGATACATCCAGACGCGTCATGATTTCTTTTACAGTAATAGTTCCCTTTGTATTTACCGTTTCTAGAATATTATCTAGTTTCTCTTGCTTTAGCATCCTTATCACCTCGATTTCTACTATCATTATCTTACCATAAAACGCTCAATATATCAAATAGAAAAAAACAAAATAAAACAAAAACAAAAATATCATGGTTGTTTTAAACAAACCATGATATTTTGAATGATTGGCCAAATTAGTCTAAACCGTAGTTGTAATCATCATCTTGCATGGCTTCAACTTCACCAAGGAGGTAACCATTTCCGACTTGAGAGAAGAAGTCGTGGTTGGAAGTTCCTGTTGAAATTCCGTTCATGACGATAGGATTGACATCATCAGCTGAATCTGGAAAGAGTGGATCTTGTCCTAGGTTCATAAGGGCCTTATTGGCATTGTAACGAAGGAAGGTTTTGACTTCCTCAGTCCAGCCAACACCGTCATAGAGACTTTCTGTATAACCTTCTTCGTTCTCATAGAGGGTATAGAGCAGGTCGTACATCCATTCTTTGAGTTTTTCTTGCTCTTCTTCAGGCAATTCATTGAAACCAAGTTGGAATTTGTAACCAATGTAAGTTCCATGAACAGACTCATCACGGATGATCAGTTTGATGATTTCCGCAACGTTGGCCAGTTTGTTGTTACCGAGATAGTAGAGTGGTGTAAAGAAACCAGAGTAGAAGAGGAAGGTTTCAAGGAAAACGCTGGCAACTTTCTTTTCTAGCGGGCTACCATTGAGGTAGATTTCATTGATGATTTCCGCTTTTCTTTGTAGGTAGGGGTTAGTGTTGGTCCATTCAAAGATTTCTTCGATTTCGACCTTGGTATTCAAGGTCGAAAAGATAGAAGAATAAGATTTTGCGTGGACAGATTCCATAAATTGGATGTTGTTGAAAACAGCTTCCTCATGCGGTGTACGGATGTCCGAGCGAAGCGCTTGAACCCCTGTTTCAGATTGCATGGTATCCAAAAGGGTCAAACCACCAAAGACTTTTCCTACCAAGTCTTTTTCCTTGTTTGATAGTTTTCTCCAGTCGTCTAGGTCATTTGACAAGGGGATACGCGTATCGAGCCAGAATTGCTCCGTCAGCTTTTCCCAAGTTGATTTGTCGATGACATCTTCGATGGCATTCCAGTTAATGGCTTTGTAGTAAGTTTCCATTTGAAATCTCTTTCTGTATGTAATAATGCGATTGTCGAATCCTCTCTATTTTATCATAGTCTGAGAAGAGTATCGCACAAAAAGTCGGAAGCCCGACTTTTTAGTTTTTCATAGTATTTAAGATACTTATCAAGTTTTGTCTGGCGGGTAATTTAATCAGTAGTCTGAGAAAATGTGGTTGCCTCAGATAAAAATTAAATCACACAGCTTTCACATTGGTTAGCACCAACTTCTCCACCGTCGTCTGTAAAGGTACGGACGTAGTAGATTGACTTGATACCCTTGTTAAAGGCATAGTTACGAAGGATGGATAAGTCACGTGTCGTTTGTTTGTTTTCTTTCTTCCATTCGTAAAGACCTTTTGGAATGTCACTACGCATGAAGAGGGTGAGTGAAAGTCCTTGGTCCACGTGTTCAGTTGCAGCTGCGTAAACATCAATCACCTTACGCATATCCATATCGTAAGCAGAAGTGTAGTAAGGGATAGTATCTGTTGACAAACCTGCAGCAGGATAGTAGATTTTACCGATTTTCTTCTCTTGGCGTTCTTCGATACGTTGCGTAATCGGGTGGATAGAAGCAGAAACGTCGTTGATGTAGCTGATAGAACCATTTGGAGCTACAGCAAGGCGGTTTTGGTGGTAAAGTCCATCTGCTTGAACCTTTTCGCGAAGTTCAGCCCAGTCAGCGGCACTCGGGATAAAGACGTCTTTGAAGAGTTCTTTGACACGGTCTGATTTTGGAACAAATTCGCCTGTCACATACTTGTCAAAGTAGCTTCCATTAGCATAGTCTGATTTTTCAAAGTTGTGGAAGGTTACACCACGCTCGCGAGCGATATTGTTTGATTCCACCAAGGTCCAGTAGTTCATAAGCATAAAGTAGATACTTGTAAATTCAACTGACTCAGGAGATCCGTATTCGATGAGTTGTTGGGCAAGGTAACTATGAAGTCCCATGGCACCAAGACCAAAGGTGTGAGCCAAACTATTTCCGTGGTCGATAGTAGGAACAGCTACGATGTGCGAACTATCTGTAACGAAAGTCAAAGCACGAACCATAGCACGGATAGAACGACCAAAGTCAGGTGAGGTCATCATGTTGACCACGTTGGTTGAACCAAGGTTACATGAAACGTCTGTTCCCATGTGAAGGAATTCTTGAGCATCGTTGATCAAGCTTGGTTCTTGGATTTGAAGAATCTCAGAACACAAGTTGCTCATGATGATTTTTCCATCAACAGGATTCGCACGGTTAGCTGTATCAATGTTGACTACATAAGGATAGCCAGATTCTTGTTGCAATTTAGAGATTTCAGTCTCCAAATCACGCGCCTTGATTTTTGTCTTGCGGATGTTTGGATTTGCGACCAACTCATCGTATTTTTCTGTGATGTCGATGTAGTTGAACGGCACACCATATTCAAGCTCTACAGAGTATGGGCTAAAGAGATACATTTCTTCATTTTTACGAGCTAATTCGTAGAATTTATCAGGTACTACAACACCAAGTGAAAGAGTCTTTACACGAACTTTTTCATCGGCATTTTCTTTTTTAGTTGAAAGGAAAGCGATGATATCTGGGTGAAAGACGTTGAGGTAGACAACACCAGCACCTTGACGTTGCCCGAGTTGGTTTGAGTAAGAGAAGCTGTCTTCGAAGAGTTTCATAACTGGAACGACACCAGAAGCGGCTCCCTCATAACCTTTGATAGGTGCGCCAGCTTCACGAAGGTTGCTGAGGGAAATTCCCACACCTCCACCGATACGCGAAAGTTGAAGAGCAGAGTTGATAGAACGTCCGATAGAGTTCATATCATCAGTTACTTGGATCAAGAAACAAGAGACCAATTCCCCACGACGAGCACGGCCTGCGTTCAAAAAGGAAGGAGTAGCTGGTTGGTAGCGTTGGTGGATGATTTCATTGGCAATATCGATTGCAACGGCTTCATCCCCGTCAGCAAAGTAAAGTGCATTAAAGAAGACACGGTCTTCCATGCTTTCAAGGTAATATTCACCGTCATTAGTCTTCAAGGCGTATTGATTATAGAACTTATAGGCAGCCATGAAAGACTTGAATTGAAAGTTTTGGTCCTTGATAAATTGATGCAATTCTTCCAAGAATTCTGGGCGGTATTTCTTGATAAATGCTGTTTCAATGTAGTTGTGTTCAATGAGGTAGTTGATTTTATCAGTGATTGAATCAAAAACCATAGTGTTTGGAACTACATTTTCTTTAAAGAAAGCATCCAAGGCTTCTTTATCTTTATGAAGCATGATTTGTCCATTAACAGGACGGTTAATTTCGTTATTGAGACGGAAGTAGGTCACGTCCTCAAGATGTTTTAATCCCATAAAATTTCCTTTATCTAATTACAAAAGAAAGGCCTCTAAGTTAGCCCTAGAAGCGAGTTTCTTCTGGATGATGTACTAAGATTATGCTAATTGTTTCAGTTTTCCTGGTTGGAAACCTGAAAAGACTTCAGTTGGTGTTTGGATAACAGGAGCTGCGCTGAAACCGAGCTCTTTAACTTGATCGATGTACTCAGGTTGCTCGTCGAGATTGATCTCACGATAAGCGACATTGTTGCTGTCCAAGAAACGTTTGGTCATTTTACATTGTACACAATTATTTTTAGAATAAACCGTTACCATTTCGTAACTCCTCATAAAATTTGATTACTTTCTTAGTATATCAGAAAAAAAAACTTTGTCAAACTTTTTAAACTAAATCTTGTGCCTAAAAGTTACAGTTTTAAAATTAAAATACAAGATATAGTGGTTTTTGAAAGAAGTTGAAAATAGCAAAAATCGTAAGAGCATGAATAAGTTTAGCGGAGACAATGCTTTAACAAAACTGAAACTGTAATATTAATGAAAAAAAGAAAGTCTCTGCACAAGATGTCCCTATATTTTGTATTAAAATATTTAAAAGATAACTAAAATGAAGATGTTAGATTATACTGCATTCATCCAAATAGATTATGAATTTCGTATTCTTGATAGAGAGTATATAACTGTAATTTTTGGGAAGTATTCGCTTTATGTGGTATACTAGTAGTGACCATAGAACTTATAG
>NZ_RJVZ01000014.1:0-39092 GCF_003944215.1 Streptococcus oralis
GCTTAGCGACCAGTCAATTGAAAAAACCTCATTTTCTATGAATTTGATAATATTATAAAATTCAAGGACTTCCAAAAAAGAATTTAGGCTATAAGAATTCGATAAATAAGCATCTAAAATTTCTTGAATTCTTGGAAAATAGAAACCGATAGATAAGTCATTTACATCATAAAATTTTACTCTAGAAATCATATATATTTTTTACATTTGAAAAATAAAATTACGTGCTATTAAAATACTTTGTACTTTTTATTATAAAAATCCCTCCAAGAATGTTGGTCAAAAAAATTTTTAACTAACTTTTCGGGGGGATTTAGGGGGGAATCAAACGAAGATACACCCTTTTTAGACTATTTTGTTCCTGCTAAACTGCTGTAGAATCGCTATTTTGAAGGTAAATCAAGCCTCTCCATTATTCCCACTCAACGGTTGCAGGTGGTTTACTTGTAATATCGTAGACGATACGGTTGACGTGGTCAACTTCGTTTACGATACGTACAGAAATCTTTTGAAGGACTTCCCAAGGAATTTTAGCAAAGTCAGCTGTCATACCATCGATAGACGTGATAGCGCGAATGGCAATCGTGTAGTCGTAAGTACGACCATCACCCATAACACCAACTGAACGAACGCCTGTGTTGACAGTGAAATATTGCCAGATATCACGGTCAAGACCTGCTTTGGCGATTTCTTCACGAAGAATAGCGTCTGACTCACGAACAGTTTCTAGTTTCTCTTCAGTGATTTCACCCATGACACGGATAGCAAGCCCTGGTCCTGGGAATGGTTGGCGCCATACGATGTGGTCTGGCATGCCAAGCTCTGTACCGAGAGCACGAACTTCATCCTTGTAAAGAGTATTGAGTGGCTCGATGAGTTCAAACTGCATATCTTCTGGAAGACCACCAACATTGTGGTGTGATTTGATGGTTTGAGCAGTATCTGTACCAGACTCAATCACGTCAGTATAAAGTGTTCCTTGGGCAAGGAATTTTACATCTTTTAGCTTGCTTGCTTCGTCATCAAAGACATAAACAAACTCGTTACCGATGATTTTACGTTTTTGCTCAGGATCAGAGACGCCTGCAAGTTTGTCAAGGAAGCGTTTTGCAGCGTCTGCTTTGACGATGTTCAAACCAAACTTACCACCAAGCATGTCCATAACTTGGTCAGCCTCTCCCTTACGGAGAAGACCGTGGTCTACAAAGATACAGATTAATTGATCACCGATCGCTTTTTGAAGAAGAACTCCAACAACAGAAGAGTCAACACCACCTGATAGACCGAGAAGAACACGCTTGTCACCTACAGTTTCACGGATTTTCTTGATCTGCATCTCGATAAAGTTGTCCATTGACCAATCGCCTTTAGCCTTACAGATGTTGAGGGCAAAGTTGCGAAGGATATCATTCCCATATACAGAATGGCGCACTTCTGGGTGGAATTGGATACCATAGATGTGCTTTTCTGGGTTTTCAATAGCTGCATAAGGACAGTCAGCAGAAGTACCTGTACGAATAAAGTCAGCAGGAATCTCTGTAACTGCATCACCATGGCTCATCAAAACAATCTGTTCTTCTGGGGTACCCTCAAAGAGGGCAGAAGTAGTGTGAGTAAGTGGGGATTGACCGTACTCGCGGTTTCCAGCATCACCCGCAGGTACAACCTTACCTCCAAGTTTGTGAGTAAGAAGTTGCATACCGTAGCAGATTCCCAAAATTGGAATACCGAGTTCAAAAATTTCTGGGTCAATA
The DNA here is from genome assembly GCF_003944215.1 of Streptococcus oralis. Lineage (GTDB taxonomy): Bacteria > Bacillota > Bacilli > Lactobacillales > Streptococcaceae > Streptococcus > Streptococcus oralis_BI. Next base: position 1,755 of record NZ_RJVZ01000014.1, read on the forward strand.
TCAAATGAACCATCTTCATATACAGAGTTTGGTCCACCAGAGAGGATGATCCCTACAGGGTTTATCGCACGAACCTCTGCAGCTGAAATTTTATGGCTTTTTAGCTCTGAAAAAACACCAATTTCACGAATACGGCGTGAAATCAGCTGGTTGTATTGGCTACCATAGTCCAGTACGATGATTTTTTCGACATCTTTCAAATCAGTTGAAATGTTGCTCATCTTTTTCCTTTCTCAAAAGAAATATCTTTTTCAATATTTTATCATAAATGAGGGTGAATTACCAACTAAACAAGGCAAAGTTTGACTTTTTCTTAGCAAATACGGTACAATGGAGAAAATGAAAATAAAGAAAAGAAGTGAGAATCATGTTACCAGCTTATATGAAAATCCACGATCAGATCAAGAAGGATATAGATGAGCATCATTGGAAAATCGGTGAGAGGCTTCCAAGTGAGCGAGATTTAGCGGAACAGTTTCAAGTTAGCCGGATGACATTACGCCAAGCTATCTCTCTCTTGGTTGAGGAAGGAGTTTTGGAGCGTCGTGTAGGAAGTGGGACTTTTGTCTCTAGCACTCGTGTCCAAGAAAAAATGAGAGGGACGACCAGTTTTACGGAGATTGTCAAATCTCAGGGCAAAGTTCCTTCCAGTCAGCTGATTTCTTACAGAAGAACCATTCCAAATGAGCAAGAGGTCGCAAAGCTAGGGATTACTCCGACAGAGAATATTATCCGCATGGAACGGGTACGTTACGCTGACCAAATTCCGCTAGTCTATGAAGTCGCATCCATTCCTGAGAAATTTATTAAGGATTTCAAAAAAGAAGAAATCACCAGTCATTTCTTCCAAACCCTGCAGCAACATGGCTACCGGATTGGCAAATCCCAACAGACCATTTATGCGAAGTTGGCTAAGGAAAAAATTGCTCATTACCTAGAAATCGAAAAGGGGCATGCGATTCTAGCCTTGACTCAGGTCTCTTATCTTGAAGATGGGACGGCTTTTGAATATGTAAAGAGTCAATACGTGGGTGAACGCTTTGAGTTTTATCTTGAAAACAACTAGTCTCAGCAGACTAGTTTTTAGTTTTTAAAAAAGATTAGAATTGTCAAAACAATCTGTCTAGGCTTGATTTTATCCATTATTTACTATAAAATGAGAAGGAAAAACGTCAAACTTTTATATTGCAAATAGGAGAAAAAATGACAAAAACATTAAAACGTCCTGAGGTTTTATCACCTGCAGGGACTTTAGAGAAGCTGAAAGTAGCTGTTCAATATGGTGCGGACGCAGTCTTCATCGGTGGACAGGCCTATGGCCTTCGTAGCCGTGCTGGAAACTTTACCTTTGAACAGATGGAAGAAGGCGTCCAGTTCGCTGCTAAGTACGGTGCCAAGGTCTATGTGGCTGCTAACATGGTTATGCACGAAGGAAACGAAGCTGGTGCTGGAGAGTGGTTCCGTAAGTTACGTGACATCGGGATTGCGGCCGTAATCGTATCAGATCCAGCCTTGATCATGATTGCAGCAACAGAAGCACCAGGGCTTGAAATTCACCTTTCGACTCAAGCCAGTGCAACCAACTATGAAACTCTAGAGTTCTGGAAAGAACTTGGTCTAACTCGCGTGGTTCTGGCTCGTGAAGTTTCAATGGAAGAATTGGCAGAGATTCGTAAACGTACAGACGTTGAGATTGAGGCCTTTGTCCATGGAGCCATGTGTATTTCCTATTCAGGACGCTGTACGCTCTCAAACCACATGAGTATGCGTGATGCTAACCGTGGTGGTTGTTCACAGTCTTGTCGTTGGAAATACGATCTTTACGACATGCCTTTTGGTCAAGAACGTAAGAGCCTTAAGGGTGAAATCCCAGAAGAATTTTCGATGTCAGCCGTTGACATGTCTATGATTGACCATATTCCAGATATGATTGAAAATGGTGTAGACAGTCTCAAGATTGAAGGCCGTATGAAGTCCATTCACTATGTTTCAACAGTAACAAACTGTTACAAGGCAGCTGTGGATGCTTATCTCGAAAGTCCTGAAAAGTTTGAATCCATCAAGCAAGACTTGGTGGATGAGATGTGGAAAGTTGCTCAACGTGAATTGGCAACAGGATTCTACTATGGTACGCCGTCTGAAAATGAACAGTTATTTGGCGCACGTCGTAAAATCCCTGAATACAAGTTTGTCGCTGAGGTGGTTTCTTATGATGATGCAACCCAGACAGCAACCATTCGTCAACGGAATGTCATCAACGAAGGCGATCAAGTTGAGTTTTATGGACCAGGTTTCCGTCATTTTGAAACCTATATCGAAAATCTTCACGATTCTAAAGGCAATAAAATCGACCGTGCTCCAAATCCAATGGAACTCTTGACCATTAAGGTTCCTCAACCTGTGCAAGCTGGGGATATGGTTCGAGCTCTCAAAGAAGGTCTTATCAATCTCTATAAGGAAGACGGGACAAGCGTTACAGTTCGTGCTTAGATAAGGAAAAGTGAATGATTCAAGCTCATGGTTTATTGGTAGATGATGAAAGCAGGTGTGTTCACTACCATAGTGTAAAGGATATCGTTTCCCTCCAGTGTTATGAATGCAGGAAATACTACGCTTGCTATCAGTGCCACAATGCTATGGAAACGCATTTGTTTTCTCCTTATCCCTTGAGGCTTTCCAAAGATCAACCGATTTTGTGTGGAGCTTGTAAGAGGACAATGACTTTTCAAGAATACCAAAAACAGGTAGCTTGTCCTTATTGCAGCGCTCCATTTAATCCAGGTTGTAAACAACATCATTCATTTTATTTTAAATAGACAAAAATAGATCCAAGTTTTTAAGCTTGGGTCTTTTATTTTGCTTCAGAAACCTTAGTAAAAATACGGAGTTTCTTATGGAAACCGGTTAAAAATTTCTATACAATCGTACTAAAAATAGTAAAATTAGAAATAAATTATCTGAAACGCTTTCAATGTTAGTAAAAAGTTGACAAAAACAAATTTTAGGACTAAACTAAGTAAGTAAATTTAAATAAAAAAGGAGAATTTATAATGAATTTAACATTTTTTGGTCTTTGTCTTGCCTGTATGGGTGTATCCCTTGCAGAAGGATTTTTGATGAACGGTTTGTTCAAATCAGCAGCTCGCCAACCAGACATCATTCCACAATTGCGTAGCTTGATGATCATGGGGATTGCCTTTATTGAAGGAACTTTCTTTGTAACTCTTGTCTTTTCATTTATCATCAAATAAAGAGAAGTATAAATTGGAAAAGGGAGGATTTTAGATGGAAGAAAGTATCAATCCAACCATCAATATTGGTCCTGTTACCTTTGATTTGACCTTGACAGTATTGACCTTGCTGTCAGTAGTCGTTATTTTTGGCTTTATCTATTGGGCAAGTCGGAATATGACCGTGAAACCCAATGGAAAGCAAAATGTACTGGAGTATCTCTATGACTTCGTAGTCGGATTTACAGAACCTAATGTAGGTTCACGGTACATGAAAGATTACTCACTCTTTTACTTGTGTTTATTTCTTTTTATGGTTATCGCAAACAATCTTGGTTTGATGGCTAAACTTCAAACTACAGATGGTACAAACCTTTGGACATCGCCAACTGCTAATCTTCAATTTGACTTGGCCTTGTCATTTGGAATTATCCTGATGACCCATATAGAAGGAATTCGTCGACGTGGTATTAAAAAGTATCTGAAAGGCTTTGTTACCCCAGGTTTTATGACACCGATGAATCTCCTTGAAGAAGTCACGAATTTCCTATCACTTGCTTTGCGGGTATTCGGAAATATCTTTGCCGGAGAAGTGATGGCTAGTTTGCTTATCACTCTTTCTCATCAGGCTCTTTATTGGTATCCAGTTGCATTTGTTACCAATCTAGTCTGGACGGCGTTTTCTGTGTTTATTTCCTGTGTTCAGGCTTATGTATTCACAGTCTTGTCTTCTATGTATCTAGGAAATAAAATTAATGATGAAGAGTAGAAAGGAGTAACAGATGCACGTAACAGTAGGTGAATTAATTGGTAACTTTATTTTAATCGCTGGCTCTTTTATCCTTTTGATTGTCTTAGTTAAGAAATATGCGTGGTCAAACTTGACAAGTGTCTTCGAAGAAAGAGCAAATAAAATTGCTGCTGATATTGATGGAGCTGAACAGGCTCGTCAAAAAGCAGAAACTCTTGCTCAAAAACGTGAAGATGAATTGGCTGGTAGTCGCAACGAAGCCAAAACAATCATTGAAAATGCTAAAGGGACTGCAGAGAAGAGTAAAGCAGATATTCTGGCAGATGCTAAATTAGAAGCAGGTCGCTTAAAAGAGAAGGCGAATCAAGAAATTGCTCAGAATAAAGCTGAGGCTTTGCAAAGTGTTAAGGGCGAGGTGGCAGATTTGACAATTAGTCTAGCTGCTAAAATCATCTCAAAAAACCTTGACAGTCATGCTCATAAGGAACTCATTGATCAGTATATCGATCAGCTAGGAGAAGCCTAATGGACAAGAAAACAGCAAAGGTAATTGAAAAATACAGCATGCCTTTTGTCCAATTAGTGATCGAAAAAGGAGAAGAAGACCAAATCTTTGCAGACTTGTCTCAAATCAAGCAGGTTGCAGAAGAAACAGACTTGCCTTCTTTTTTAGCTCAAGTGGCGGTAGATGAGTCGGATAAGGAAAAAACAGTTGGTTTCTTCCAAGACTCTGTGTCACCTTTAATGCAAAACTTTATTCAAGTTCTGATTTACAATCACAGAGCAAATCTTTTTTATGATATTATTGTAGATTGTTTGAGTCGACTTGAAAAAGAAACGAATCGATTTGAAGTAACGATTTCTTCAGCTCATCCTTTAACAAATGAACAGAAGGAACGTTTGATTCCGGTGATAGAGAAAAAAATGGCTCTGAAAGTACGGAGTATCAAGGAACAATTCGATGAAAGTCTTATTGGAGGTTTTGTCATTTTTGCTAATCACAAGACAATTGATGTGAGTATTAAACAACAACTTAAAGTTGTTAAAGAAAATTTGAAATAGAAAGTGGTGTTCTTTTGGCAATTAACGCACAAGAAATCAGCGCTTTAATTAAGCAACAAATTGAAAATTTCAAACCCAATTTTGATGTGACTGAAACTGGTGTTGTAACCTATATCGGGGACGGAATCGCGCGTGCCCACGGTCTTGAAAATGCCATGAGTGGAGAGCTCTTGATTTTTGAAAATGGCTCTTATGGTATGGCGCAAAACTTGGAGTCAACAGATGTTGGGATTATCATCCTCGGTGACTTTACGGATATCCGTGAAGGGGATACAATCCGTCGTACAGGTAAAATCATGGAAGTCCCAGTTGGTGATAACTTGATTGGACGTGTTGTGGATCCACTTGGTCGTCCAGTTGATGGTCTTGGAGAAATCCATACTGACAAGACTCGTCCAGTAGAAGCACCAGCTCCTGGTGTTATGGAGCGTAAGTCTGTTTCAGAACCATTGCAAACAGGTTTGAAAGCTATTGACGCCCTTGTACCGATTGGTCGTGGTCAACGTGAGTTGATCATCGGTGACCGTCAGACAGGGAAAACAACCATTGCGATTGATACAATCTTGAACCAAAAAGGTCAAGATATGATCTGTATCTATGTTGCAATTGGACAAAAAGAATCAACCGTTCGTACACAAGTAGAAACACTTCGTCAGTACGGTGCCTTGGACTACACAATCGTTGTGACTGCCTCTGCTTCACAGCCATCTCCATTGCTCTTCCTAGCTCCTTATGCTGGAGTTGCTATGGCTGAAGAGTTTATGTACCAAGGGAAGCATGTTTTGATCGTTTATGATGATCTTTCAAAACAAGCGGTAGCTTATCGTGAACTTTCCCTCTTGCTTCGTCGTCCACCAGGTCGTGAAGCCTTCCCAGGGGATGTTTTCTACCTCCACAGTCGTTTGCTTGAGCGCTCAGCTAAAGTTTCTGACGAGCTTGGTGGCGGATCAATCACAGCCCTACCATTTATTGAGACGCAAGCAGGTGATATCTCTGCCTATATCGCAACCAACGTGATTTCAATCACAGATGGACAAATCTTCCTTGGAGATGGTCTCTTTAACGCAGGTATTCGCCCAGCTATTGATGCAGGTTCATCTGTATCTCGTGTAGGTGGTTCTGCTCAAATTAAAGCCATGAAGAAGGTTGCTGGTACTCTTCGTATCGACCTTGCTTCATACCGTGAGTTGGAAGCCTTCACTAAGTTTGGTTCGGACTTGGATGCAGCAACTCAGGCTAAGTTGAATCGTGGTCGTCGTACGGTTGAAGTTCTGAAACAACCAGTTCATAAACCATTACCTGTTGAGAAACAAGTAACCATTCTTTATGCTTTGACACATGGTTTCTTGGATACGATTCCTGTAGATGACATTGTTCGTTTTGAGGAAGAGTTTCATGATTTCTTTGATGCACAACATCCAGAGATTTTGGAAACTATTCGTGAAACAAAAGACTTGCCAGAAGAAGCAGTCTTGGATGCTGCGATTACAGAGTTTCTCAATCAATCCAGCTTCCAATAAGAATAGAGGTGTCAGATGGCAGTATCTCTAAATGATATTAAAACAAAAATCGCCTCAACAAAAAATACTAGTCAAATCACTAATGCCATGCAAATGGTATCGGCTGCCAAGTTAGGTCGCTCTGAAGAAGCAGCACGCAATTTTCAAGTTTATGCTCAGAAGGTTCGTAAGCTTTTGACGGATATTCTACATGGTAACGGATCTGGTGGTTCTACCAATCCAATGCTCATCAGTCGTCCAGTTAAGAAAACAGGCTATATCGTTATTACTTCAGACCGTGGCTTGGTTGGAGGTTATAATGCTTCCATCCTTAAAGCTGTGATGGAGCTGAAAGAAGAATATCATCCAAATGGTGATGACTTTGAAGTTATCTGTATTGGTGGTATGGGAGCTGACTTTTTCAAGGCTCGTGGCATTCAACCAATCTATGAATTGCGGGGCTTGGCCGACCAACCAAGTTTTGATGAAGTTCGTAAAATTATTTCAAAAACGATTGAGATGTACCAAAATGAACTCTTTGATGAATTGTACGTCTGCTACAACCATCATGTCAATACTCTCACAAGTCAAATGCGTGTGGAACAAATGCTTCCGATTGTTGACTTGGATCCAAATGAAGCGGATGAAGAGTATAGCTTGACCTTTGAGTTGGAAACGAGCCGTGATGAGATTCTAGAGCAATTGTTGCCACAGTATGCTGAAAGTATGATTTACGGGGCTATTATCGATGCCAAGACAGCTGAAAATGCAGCTGGTATGACAGCTATGCAAACAGCGACTGATAATGCTAAGAAGGTCATCAATGATTTGACAATCCAGTATAACCGTGCCAGACAGGCGGCGATTACACAAGAAATTACAGAAATCGTAGCGGGGGCTAGTGCCTTAGAATAAGGCCTTACCCTGTAGGTATCAAAATGAACTTAGGCCCTAGGTAAACTAGGAACCGACAGTATCTTATATAGAATAGGAGAAGGAGATGAGTTCAGGTAAAATTGCTCAGGTTATCGGACCCGTTGTAGACGTTTTGTTTGCAGCTGGGGAACCACTTCCTGAGATTAACAATGCACTTGTCGTCTACAAAAATGACGAAAGAAAAACAAAAATCGTCCTTGAAGTAGCCTTGGAGTTGGGTGATGGTATGATCCGTACGATCGCCATGGAATCAACAGATGGTTTGACTCGTGGAATGGAAGTATTGGACACAGGCCGTCCAATCTCCGTTCCAGTAGGTAAAGAAACTTTGGGACGTGTCTTCAACGTTTTGGGAGATACCATTGACTTGGATGCTCCTTTCGCTGAAGACGCTGAGCGTCAGCCAATTCATAAAAAAGCTCCAACTTTTGATGAATTGTCTACCTCATCTGAAATTTTGGAAACAGGGATTAAGGTTATCGACCTTCTTGCACCTTACCTTAAAGGGGGGAAAGTTGGACTCTTCGGTGGTGCCGGAGTTGGTAAGACTGTCTTGATCCAAGAATTGATTCACAATATTGCCCAAGAACACGGTGGTATTTCAGTATTTACTGGTGTTGGGGAACGTACTCGTGAGGGGAACGACCTTTACTGGGAAATGAAAGAATCAGGCGTTATCGAGAAAACCGCAATGGTATTTGGTCAGATGAATGAACCACCAGGAGCACGTATGCGTGTTGCCCTTACTGGTTTGACAATCGCTGAATACTTCCGTGATGTAGAAGGTCAAGACGTTCTTCTCTTCATTGACAACATTTTCCGTTTCACACAAGCTGGTTCAGAAGTATCTGCCCTTTTGGGTCGTATGCCATCAGCCGTTGGTTACCAACCAACACTTGCTACGGAAATGGGTCAATTGCAAGAACGTATCACTTCAACCAAGAAGGGTTCTGTAACCTCTATCCAGGCTATCTACGTGCCAGCGGATGACTATACTGACCCAGCGCCAGCGACAGCCTTCGCTCACTTGGATTCAACGACTAACTTGGAACGTAAGTTGGTACAGTTGGGTATCTACCCAGCCGTTGACCCTCTAGCTTCAAGCTCACGTGCCTTGGCACCTGAAATCGTTGGTGAGGAGCACTATGCAGTTGCTGCTGAAGTCAAACGTGTCCTTCAACGTTACCATGAATTGCAAGATATCATTGCCATCCTTGGTATGGATGAGCTTTCTGATGAAGAAAAGACTTTGGTTGCTCGTGCCCGTCGTATCCAGTTCTTCTTGTCACAAAACTTCAACGTTGCGGAGCAATTTACTGGCCAACCTGGTTCTTATGTACCAGTAGCAGAAACGGTTCGTGGTTTCAAGGAAATCCTTGAAGGGAAACATGACCACTTGCCAGAAGATGCCTTCCGTGGAGTTGGTTCAATCGAAGACGTCATTGCTAAGGCAGAGAAAATGGGATTTTAAGAGGTGATCTATGGCTCAGTTAACTGTCCAGATCGTGACACCAGATGGCCTCGTCTATGATCACCATGCCAGCTTTGTATCGGTACGAACTCTGGATGGTGAGATGGGGATCTTGCCACGACATGAAAATATGATTGCGGTTTTAGCGGTTGATGAAGTAAAGGTAAAACGAATCGATGATGATACTCATGTGAACTGGATTGCAGTGAACGGAGGGATTATCGAGATTGCCAATGACATCATTACCATCGTAGCAGACTCAGCAGAGCGTGCTCGTGATATCGATGTCAGCCGTGCTGAACGTGCTAAACTTCGCGCCGAACGTGAAATTGAAGAAGCTCAAGACAAGCACTTAATTGACCAAGAACGACGCGCTAAGATTGCTCTTCAACGTGCCATTAACCGTATTAATGTCGGAAATAAACTATAATCAAAAAATGAACTTGAATCTCAAGTTCATTTTTTGATTATCTTAGTTCGCAAAGTGGATGCAGACTGCTTCTGGGACATGGAAATCGTTAGAAAGTTCTGCAAGACGACCACTTTCAGGATTACGCTTAAAGACGGTTGCGTTATCAGAATCTTGGTGAACAGCAATGAGAAACTCTTGATCAGGAGTTAGGTCGAAATCACGTGGATTTTGTCCATGTGTTGGTACTATCTCTAATAATTCCAGACTGCCATCAGCGAGAATTGTATAGACGGCAATGGAATCATGGCCTCGATTGGATGCATAAAGGTATTTCCCATCTTTTGAAAGACGAATGGCTGCAGTAGCATTGAATCCCCCATAGCCGTCTGGTAAGGTTGAAATGACTTGCATGCGTTCAAATTCACCAACCCCATCGTAAATCAAGACTTCAATGGTACTATTTAGTTCGCAGATGAGATAGGCAATCTTATAGTGGTGGTGGAAAACGATGTGGCGAGCACCTGCTCCAGGCTGGCTGTGATAAGTGTGGAGCTTACTTATTTTTCCTTCTGGGCTAACATCATAGGTCGTCACCTCGTCAGTACCTAGGTCACATGTGATGAGATACTGGTCAGGTGTTAGATTCGTAAAGTGAACATGTGGGGAAGTTTGGTTTTCATGAGGACCATGTCCACTATGTTGATCCAGATCCGTTTGGATGAGACTACCATCTGCTTGGCGCTGATAAACCAGAACTTGGCCTTTGTGGTAGTTGGCTCCGTAAACGAGACTGCGCTTTTCATCAACTGCCACATAACAATGGGGAGCGCCTTCTTCAACCACATGATTTAACAAAGTACCATCGGTCTTGTAAGCAGCGATTCCCCCCAAGCCATCCTGACTCCCTACGGTGTATATGTGTTGCTGTTGGTCAAAGGCAAGGTAGGTCGGACTTGGTTCAGCAGCAAAGAGTTCAAGGTTTGCAAGCTGGCCTGTTTCTGTATCAAAATCTGCCTTGTAAATCCCTTTAGATAAGCGACGAGTGTAAGTTCCAAAATAAACAGTTTCTTTCATGTCCATACCTCTTAATAATGATAAGTTCATTATACCATAAAATGACAGTCAGGAAGTGTTCGTTTAATCTATGTAAGCACTTTAATAAGAGTTATTTTAGATTAAAAATGGTATAATGAAATAATGACAGAAAGGATGTATTTATGGAACATAAAGAGAAACATTTTAGCCTATCTTGGTTTTTTAAGTGGTTTTTAGATAATAAAGCCATCACTGTATTTTTAGTAACCTTGTTACTGGGGCTAAACATTTTTATTTTAAGTAAGATTAGTTTTATATTTTTACCCGTTTTAGACTTTCTTGGGGTTGTCATGTTACCAGTTATTTTATCTGGTTTACTCTATTACCTCCTCAATCCGATTGTTGACTGGATGGAGAAACACAAGATCAATCGTGTTCTTGCCATTAGTATTGTTTTTGTTATTATTGGACTCTTTATCATTTGGGGGCTGGCAGTCGCAATTCCAAATTTCCAACGCCAAGTCTTAAATTTTGCAAAGAATGTGCCGACTTATCTTAAGGATGCTGATATGGTTATCAATGACCTTGTAACCAAACGCTTGCCAGATGATTTTAGACCACAGTTGGAGCAGGTTCTTGCCAATGTTTCTACAGAAGCAACGATATGGGCCAGCAAAATTTCTTCTCAAGCCGTTAACTGGGTCAGCGCCTTTATCAGTAGCGTTTCTCAGGTGATTGTAGCGGTCATTATCGTACCCTTTATGCTCTTTTATCTTTTGAGAGATGGAAAAGGCTTGCGTGATTACTTGACTAAATTCATCCCAACCAAGTTAAAAGAACCTGTGGGTGAAATCCTATCAGATGTCAATAAACAGCTATCAAACTATGTTAGAGGACAAGTTACAGTAGCTATTATTGTAGCTATCATGTTTATTATCTTCTTTAAGATTATCGGTTTACGCTACGCTGTCACTCTAGGTGTAACGGCTGGTATTCTAAATCTAGTCCCTTATCTAGGTAGTTTCCTCGCCATGCTGCCTGCCCTTGTTTTAGGTTTAATCGCAGGCCCTGTGATGCTTTTGAAAGTAATTATTGTCTTTATTGTTGAACAAACGATTGAAGGTCGCTTCGTTTCTCCGCTTATTTTAGGTAGTCAGCTAAACATCCATCCGATCAATGTCCTCTTTGTTCTCCTAACTTCAGGTTCTATGTTTGGTATTTGGGGAGTCTTGCTGGGAATTCCTGTCTATGCTTCTGCCAAGGTCGTTATCTCAGCTATCTTTAACTGGTATAAAAAAGTCAGCGGTCTGTATGAAGAAGAAGGGGAGGAAATCAAGAGTGAACAATAGTCAACGCATGCTCCAGGCTTTGGATGAGCAGGATTTAACCAAAGCGGATCAGTATTTTCACAAAGCCCTCGAAACAGATTCAAGTGAGGTTCTTTACGAACTAGCAAGCTATCTAGAGGGAATTGGCTTTTATCCTCAAGCCAAGGAAATTTATCTAAAAATTGTGTCAGAATTTCCAGAAGTGAATCTGAACTTAGCTGCAATTGCAAGTGAGGATGGCAATGTTGAGGAAGCCTTTGCCTATCTCGAGGAAATTACACCTGATAATGATTGGTATGTATCGGCTTTGGCCTTGAAGGCTGACCTCTATCAATTGGAAGGATTGACAGATGTAGCGCGTGAAAAGTTACTGGAAGCCCTAAACTACTCAGACGATTCCTTATTAGTTTTTGGTTTGGCTGAGTTGGATAGCGAGTTAGGAAATTATCAGGAAGCTATTCAGGGTTATGCTCAATTAGACAATCGCTCCATCTATGAGCAAACGGGTGTCTCAACCTATCAACGAATTGGTTACGCTTATGCCCAGTTAGGCAAGTTTGAAGCTGCAACTGAATTCTTAGAAAAAGCCTTAGAACTTGAATACAATGACCAAACGGCCTTTGAACTGGCTAGTCTTTACTTTGATCAGGAAGAGTATCAAAAATCTGTTCTTTACTTTAAGCAGATTGATACCATTTCACCAGATTTTGAAGGATATGAGTATGGCTACAGTCAAGCTTTGCACAAGGAACATCAGGTGGAAGAGGCCCTTCGTATCGTTAAACAAGGTTTGGAGAAAAATCCATTTGAAACTCGGCTCTTACTAGCTGCTTCTCAGTTTTCGTATGAATTGCATGATCCTAGTGCTGCAGAGCAGTTTCTCCTTACTGCTAAAGAAGATGCAGAGGATACAGAAGAAATTTTTCTTCGCCTCGCAACCATTTATATGGAACAAGAGCGATTTGAGGATATTATTGCTCTTCAAAGTCAAGAACCTGAAAACCTTCTGACCGAGTGGATGATTGCCCGTTCTTACCAGGAAATCGAGGATTTAGATAAGGCCTATGAGCTCTATCAAGAACTGTCGTCTGACCTCAAGGACAATCCAGAGTTTCTGGAACAATATACTTATCTCTTGCGTGAATTGGGGTATTTTGAAGAAGCTAAGACTCAAGCAGAGGCATATTTAAAACTGATTCCAGATGATGTTCAGATGCAAGAACTGCTAGAAACACTTTAAAAATATCCTATAAAGCAAAACTGTATCTAGTCATTTTGATGGATACGGTTTTTTTTATTTTCAAAAAGAAATAGAATTTTTTTACAATAACCCTTGCTAAATTGTTTATTTATGCTATAATAGGAACAATTATTTTTAGGAGGTGCAGTATGTCTTATTTGTTTGAGATATTACCGAGTTTATTGAGCGGTGCAAGCATGACTTTACAGGTTTTTGTACTGGTCTTGATTTTTTCTATTCCCTTGGGCGTTTTGATTGCCTTTGCCTTGCAAGTCCATTGGAAACTCCTCCATTATCTGATCAACATTTATATCTGGATCATGCGGGGAACACCCTTGCTCTTGCAATTGATCTTTATCTATTATGTGCTCCCAAATATTGGGATTCGTTTGGATCGCCTTCCTGCGGCTATTATTGCCTTTGTTTTGAATTATGCAGCTTACTTTGCTGAAATCTTCCGTGGGGGGATTGATACTATTCCTAAGGGTCAATATGAGGCTGCTAAGGTCTTGAAGTTTAGCCCTTTTGCCACAGTTCGCTATATTATCTTACCACAGGTGACCAAAATTGTTCTACCTAGTGTATTTAATGAAGTCATGAGTTTGGTCAAGGATACTTCTCTGGTCTATGCTCTAGGCATTTCAGACCTTATCTTGGCTAGTCGAACAGCTGCCAACCGTGATGCTAGTCTGATTCCTATGTTCTTGGCAGGAGCAATTTACTTGATTTTGATTGGTATTGTGACTATCCTTGCCAAAAAAGTTGAGAAGAAGTACAGTTACTATAGATAGGAGGTTGCCATGTTAGAATTACGAAACATCAACAAGGCCTTTGGTGGCAAACAAATCTTAACCAATTTCAGCCTATCAATTCCTGAAAAGCAAATCCTGGCAATCGTAGGTCCATCAGGAGGCGGAAAAACAACCTTGTTGCGTATGTTAGCTGGACTGGAAACTATCGATTCTGGAGAAATCTACTATAACGGTGAATCTCTAGCTTTAGACGAACTAGAAAAGCGCAACCTACTAGGATTTGTCTTCCAAGATTTTCAACTTTTCCCTCATTTATCAGTTCTGGACAATCTGACCCTATCGCCTGTGAAAACTATGGGGATGAAGCAGGAAGAGGCTGAGAAGAAGGCGCGTGGACTCTTGGAACAGTTAGGACTAGCAGGGCACGCAGATGCTTATCCCTTCTCACTATCAGGTGGGCAAAAGCAGCGGGTGGCTTTGGCGCGTGCTATGATGATTGACCCAGAAATCATTGGTTACGATGAACCAACTTCTGCCTTGGATCCAGAATTACGCTTGGAAGTGGAAAAACTGATTTTGCAAAATAGAGAACTTGGGATGACGCAAATTGTGGTTACCCACGATTTACAATTTGCTGAAAATATTGCTGATCAGATTCTTAAGGTTGATCCAGAATAGGAGTAGGAGGTGCCTATGAAGAGAAAGAAAATTGTCCTTGTACTTGCTCTGTTCTTTAGCTTCTTCCTGACGGCCTGTACTCAGAAGGCAAGTGATCCAAATCAGGATAATTGGGCCAAATATCAAAAGCAGGGTAGCATTACTATTGGCTTTGACAATACCTTTGTTCCCATGGGATTTGAGGAAAAGAATGGCCAGTATGCGGGCTTTGATATTGACCTAGCCCAAGCTGTCTCTGAAAAGCTAGGAATTCAGATTAAATTTCAACCCATCGACTGGGATATGAAAGAAACCGAACTACAAAACGGTACTATTGATGCCATCTGGAATGGCTATACAGCTACAGATGAACGAAAAGAGAAGGTTGCTTTTACCATTCCTTATATGGAAAATCAACAAGTTTTAGTTTCTAAAAAGTCTCAAAATATCCACTCAGTTCAGGATATGACTGACAAAGTTTTAGGGGGCCAGGCAGGATCTTCTGGTTATTTGGATTTTGAAGCCCAGCCAGACTTATTGAAAAATCGTGTCAAAGACCATAAAGCCAACCAATACCAAAGTTTCAATGAAGCCTTGATTGATTTGAAAAATGATCGGATTGATGCTTTGTTGATTGACCGGGTATATGCCAATTATTATCTCCAGTCTGAAGGGATATTAAACGACTACAATATCTTTTCAGCAGGGTTTGAAAGTGAAGCTTTTGCAGTTGGAGCACGTAAGGAAGATACAACTCTGGTTAATAAGATAAATGAAGGATTTTCTAGTCTTTACAAGGATGGTAAGTTCCAAGAAATTAGTCAAAAATGGTTTGGGGAAGATGTAGCCACCAGTCAGGTGAAAAATCAAGAATAAGAAAAAGAGATTGAGTGTACCTCAGTCTCTTTTAGTCTTAAAAATCCTCTGGTAATCACCAGAGGACATTAGTTTATTTCATTGTTGGGAAGAGCAATACGTCACGGATAGTGGTTGTATCAGCGAGGAGCATGCAGAGACGGTCAATACCGATTCCCAAACCACCTGTTGGTGGCATACCATATTCAAGGGCTTCGATGTAATCGTAGTCGATGCCTGTTGCCTCGTCGTCACCAAGTTCTTTAGCTTTAGCTTGAGCTTCAAAACGGCTAAGCTGATCGATTGGGTCGTTCAACTCGGTAAAGGCATTACCATATTCCTTGGTCATAATGAAGAGCTCGAAACGGTCAGTAAAGCGTTCGTCTTCAGGATTTTTCTTAGCGAGCGGTGAGACAGCTACTGGATGACCATAGACAAAGGTTGGTTGGATCAAGGTTTCTTCAACGTACTCTTCAAAGAAAGCGTTGATGATGTGACCAACTTCAGTGTAGTGTTTTTCAACTGGAACTTTCTTCTCAGCAGCGATAGCTTTTGCTTCCTCGAAGGTCATGTCTTGCCAGAAATCTACGCCAGTAATTTCCTTGATAGCATCCACCATGTGAACACGTTTAAATGGTTCATTGATTTTGATTTCAGTACCTTGATAGTTTACTGGGCCATCACCTTTGACTGATTTAGCAGCGTGCTGGATAATACCCTCCGTCAAGTCCATGATATCTTGGAAGTCAGCATAAGCTTGATAAACTTCGATAGAAGTGAACTCAGGGTTATGAGTGGCGTCCATTCCTTCGTTACGGAAGATACGGCCAATCTCGTAAACACGTTCCATACCACCAACGATAAGACGTTTCAAGTGAAGCTCAGTCGCGATACGAAGTACCATGTCGATGTTTTGTGCATTGTGGTGAGTGATAAATGGACGAGCCGCAGCACCACCGGCTTCGTTGTGAAGAACAGGTGTTTCCACTTCAAGGAAACCTTTTTGGTCGAGGTAACGACGGATTTCAGAGATGATTTTTGAACGAGTGACAAAACGCTCAAAGCTTTCGCGGTTAGAAATCAAGTCAAGGTAACGTTTACGGTAAATTGTTTCAACATCAGTCAAACCGTGGAATTTCTCGGGAAGCGGGCGAAGTGCTTTAGACAAGTGTGTAATGTGAGTTGCCTTGATAGAAAGTTCTCCCATATCGGTACGCATGACTTCACCTTCGACACCAAGGAAGTCACCGAGGTCAGCCTTTTTGAAGATTTCGTAGTTTTCTTCACCGACTTCGTCTTTACGAACGTAGATCTGGATTTGACCTTCTCGGTCTTGAAGATGGGCAAAGCCGACTTTCCCTTTACCACGTTTAGTTACTAAACGTCCAGCGATAGTAGCAGTTTCGTTTAATTCATGTAATTGTTCTTTATCAAGTTCTGCAAATTTGTCTTTTAGTTCTTGAGAGTTAGCAGTACGTTCAAAACGTTTTCCGAAGGGATCGATTCCTTGTTCACGGAGCGCAGCCATTTTTTCACGGCGAACGATCTGCTGGTCATTTAGTTCTTCCATATGTTCTGTAGACATGGGTTCCTCCTAATTTTACTCAAAATTGAATACGATGAGTCATTTTTTGCGATACTCCCATTTTATCATAAATAGCAGAGAAATTCACGGATATTCTTTGAAAACTAAAAAGAACTTGACTATTAAGATCAAGTCCCATTATTTTCTTTGATAGGAAGTGTCATTCCATCTTTCCAGAGTGAAGGTTTCAAAATCATTAGTCTCTAAAACTGTCAGACTAGCATTGGCCAAGCCTCCATTTTTGCGAAGATGAGCCTCTTTATATCCTAAAAGTGTTCGAAGGCTAGCAGTGAGATTTGCACCATGACCGACGATTAGAATGTTTTCAGCCGGACTTCCTTTCAGAGATTTGATAAATTGAATGGTGCGTTTGGTAGTACTGTAAAGGGATTCCGCTTCAAACATCCTTGTATCAAACTGAGCCAGATTGGAGCGAAAGGCCTTGATTTGTTGTGGATAGATGGCATTGAGCGTTGCGATTTTTAAACCTTCAAGTTTTCCAAGTTGCCATTCGCGTAGGTCTGGAATACTTTCTAAAGGACAGGGGGCCTGGAGTTGATTTTGGATAATTTCAGCAGATTTGACCGCTCTGGGTAAATCACTTGAATATATCTTATCAAAAGGAATATCCTTAAGATACTGGCCAAGTTGTTTTAGGGTGTCAATGGCTTCCGGAAGAAGGGGTGAGTCGCCACTAGCACCTTGAAAACGTCCTTCAAGATTCCAGAGAGTGCGACCATGACGAACAAAATAGAGTTTCATTACTTACTGTCCTCCAAGATATCTGCAAAATCCGCTTTTACAAAGCTGGCCAAGTCTCGAGGGCGTACGATGATACTATGTCCGACTTCCCCAGCAGAGACGATCATTTGGTCCAAATCCAAAGCAGTCTTATCAATAAAAATTGGATAATTGTGTTTTTGGCGAATGCCGACGGGGTTATTAGCTCCATGAATATAGCCTGTCGTTTTTTCTAGGTCTTTTTGAGGAATCATACTCACTTTTTTATTGCCAGAAACCTTTGCTAGTTTTTTCTCAGCGAGGTGTTCTGTTAAGGGAACGATTCCGATAATCGGTCCTGTCTTGTCTCCCAAAAGAGCCAAGGTTTTAAAGATATGAGTTCGATCATATTCCGAAGGTAGTTCACCCTCAAGCGCGTTGATTTGAATGCCTGTGTGTTCAATACCCGCCTTGGTCAAGATTTGTTCGACCAAGGTTTTTTTAATCTTGACTTTCTTTGCCATTATTTATATTTATCCTCCAATTGACTCATCCAGATACCAAGCCAAATGCCAAGCGCAAAGAAGAAGGCAACGAGTACATAGCTCACAATAGAAAGTCCAGTGTATTGGATACTTTCAGCATTTCCAGCATTTGGAATCAAAATTAAGAGGGTGCTTGATAGAACAATCCCAATGATAAAGTGATAAACACGGGAGTGGTAGTTGTTCAAGGCATGGTCTATTAATTTTGAAAAGATAATGAGAGTTGCTCCTGCACCAATGCCGATAGGAAGGAAAGTACCAAATAAATCAAAGGTTTTAAAACCAGTGAGCATTGGAGCGTACAGTCCCAAAATCAAAAGTAGATTTGACGGACTCAAGCCGGGCACCAAGACACCAAGAGCTAAAAGAACACCTGCCAAGATGAAGTTTACAAAACTAGCACTGAGTGAACCTACAACAAAATTTAAAGCGTAGAGGCCAAATCCTGAAAGGATAAAGGTAGCCCAGAACCAGACTAGGTCAATCTTGTCCCGATCAGATTCTCGAGTAGATTCTTTAAGGAGGCTAGGAACTGTACCGATGATAGCTCCTGCAAAGCTCCACAAAACATAGACTTGATAGTTTTCTAGCAAATACTCGATCGGATAAGAAAACAAACCAATGCCTAGCAACATCCCGATAGCTACTGGGATAAAGTAAAGGACATTCTCTTTAAAATCCTTAAAAGGATGAGCCAGAAAGCCAATCATTCGCTCGTAAATTCCCAAAATAGCTGCTAAAACACCGCCAGAAATTCCAGGTAGGATAAATCCTAAGGCGATGACGATTCCTTTAATAACTCGTGCAATCCATGAAAACATAATAAAATCCTCAATTTCATAAAATTCTTTCTCTATGCTATCAATTATAACACAGACGGGGAGAAAATGAAAAAACAAGTGAAAAAGTTTGTTATTTTCACTTGTCTTATGGTCTCAAAAATATTTTTCGGAAGGTTTCTTCCTTCTCTTTAGCAGTAGAAATCAAATTGATGTCCAAATGATGTTCAAATCCTGCAATTCTTCCTTTAGATGTGTACTGGTGGAGATCGTAGTCCAGATCAGTATTTGGCTTCGTTTCAAAATAACCAGAGTCCGTTCCATAGGAAGGGATCCAAATAGCAGTGAACTTTTCTGTATTGATACTATGCTCTTGCATGAAGTAAACTCCAACGTAGATGCCGATGTTTTTAGCGCCGAGAGCTGCCAGTTTGGCGCGAAAGGCCTCAACACCTTCATTCATATCAGACATTGTTTTTTCTTCAACATCTAACCAGTAGTAGCTAGGATTGTAGGGAGAAGCAGCATTATAGAAAACTTCAGCAGCCTTCTCCATATCTTCTTTACTTTTTCCAGCTACATAGGCATAAACCCCCACAGGGACATTCCGTTTTTGAAATTCTGATATGTGATTTTTATAGGCTTTATCGACACCATTGATAAAGGCAGCATCATTTGTTTCAGTGTGCTGAGCCCCATTGTGCACGCGAACGATGACACCAGAAATATTTTGAGATAAGGTGTCGTAGTTAATCTCCTCAGGTCTTTGCCAACCAGAGACATCGATAATGGGCTTGTCAAGATTATGCAAGGCTTGTGTTTCAACTTGAAGAGCATTTGGCTTAGTTTTGATAGGATGATCCTCAAAACTTGGTCTATTGAGGAGTAAAATCGCTATGAAAACTCCAAATAAACTCAAAATAATAGCTGGATGAATTTTTTTTCTCATACTTATTTAGTTTATCGTAAAAATTTAAAAAAATCAAAGGAAACAGTCTAGAAATGTAGAGAAGTAGGGGAGATTTTCAGGAAAGCACCTGTTTGTTTGTTCTTTAAAAGTAAAATTATGGTATAATATAAGGGAATTTTTACAGAAAAGAGAATAGTATGTCAAATTATGCCATTATTTTAGCAGCGGGTAAGGGTACTCGCATGAAATCAGATCTTCCAAAAGTACTTCATAAAGTAGCAGGAATTTCGATGTTGGAACACGTTTTTCGTAGTGTTGGTGCTATTCAACCTGAAAAGACAGTTACCGTAGTTGGACACAAGGCAGAGTTAGTTGAGCAAGTCTTGGCTGGACAGACAGACTTTGTAACTCAATCAGAACAACTAGGAACAGGGCATGCTGTCATGATGGCAGAGCCCATCCTCCAAAATCGTTCTGGACATACCTTGGTTATCGCTGGGGATACACCTCTGATTACAGGTGAAAGCTTGAAAAATCTCTTGGATTTCCATATCAATCACAAAAATGTAGCGACTATTTTAACGGCTGAAGCGGCAAATCCTTTCGGATACGGTCGAATTGTCCGCAACGATAATGCTGAAGTTCTTCGCATTGTTGAGCAGAAAGATGCTACTGACTTTGAAAAGCAAATTAAGGAAATCAATACAGGAACTTACGTTTTTGATAACCAACGTCTTTTTGAAGCTCTTAAAAATATCAACACCAACAATGCCCAAGGTGAGTATTATATTACCGATGTGATTGGTATTTTCCGTAATGCGGGTGAGAAGGTTGGTGCCTATACTCTCAAGGACTTTGATGAAAGTCTTGGGGTAAATGACCGTGTAGCTCTTGCGACTGCGGAAGCAGTGATGCGCCGCCGTATCAATCAAAAACATATGGTCAATGGTATCAGCTTTGTTAATCCAGAAGCGACTTACATTGACATTGATGTTGATATTGCTCCTGAAGTCCAAATCGAAGCCAACGTTACCTTAAAAGGTCAAACGAAGATTGGTGCGGAGACTATTTTAACAAATGGAACTTATATCGTGGATAGCACTATCGGAGCTGGAGCCGTGATTACGAACTCTATGATTGAGGAGAGTAGTGTTGCGGACGGTGTGACAGTCGGTCCTTATGCCCATATCCGTCCAGGTTCAAGCCTTGCTTCTCAAGTTCACATTGGAAACTTTGTTGAGGTTAAAAGTTCTTCAATCGGTGAGAATACCAAGGCAGGCCATTTGACCTATATCGGAAACTGTGAAGTCGGTAGCCATGTTAACTTCGGTGCTGGTACCATTACAGTTAACTATGACGGGAAAAACAAATATAAGACTGTGATTGGCAACAATGTCTTTGTTGGTTCAAATTCAACCATCATCGCCCCTGTAGAACTTGGAGACAATTCTCTTGTTGGAGCTGGTTCAACTATTACCAAGAATGTTCCTGCTGATGCTATTGCTATTGGACGTGGACGACAAGTTAACAAAGATGAATACGCAACACGCTTACCTCATCATCCTAATAACCAGTAGGAGTTTGTCATGGAATTTGAAGAAAAAACGATTAGCCGGAAGGAAATCTACCAAGGTCCTATTTTTAAACTAGTGCAAGATCAGGTGGAACTACCAGAAGGGAAGGGAACTGCCCAACGTGATCTGATTTTTCACAATGGGGCTGTTTGTGTTCTAGCTGTGACAGCTGAGGATAAAATCGTCCTCGTTAAGCAATACCGAAAGGCTATCGAGGCGGTTTCTTATGAGATTCCTGCTGGAAAACTGGAAATTGGTGAAAATGCGGATCCAATAGCAGCTGCCCTTCGTGAATTGGAAGAAGAAGTTGCCTACACTGGTAAGTTAGAACTGTTGTACGATTTCTATTCTGCGATTGGATTTTGTAATGAAAAACTAAAACTCTACCTTGCTAGTGATTTGGTCAAGGTGGAAAATCCTCGCCCACAAGATGATGATGAAACCTTGGAAGTCCTAGAAGTAAGTCTAGAGGAAGCCAAGAACCTGATTCAGTCAGGTCATATCTGTGATGCCAAGACCATTATGGCGATTCAGTACTGGGAACTACAAAAGAAATAGAGGAGAAACCCATGGGAAAACCTTTATTAACAGACGAAATGATTGAACGTGCCAATCGTGGTGAGAAAATCTCAGGACCACCTCTTCAAGATGATGAGGAAACAAAGATCCTACCAACGTCTTCACAACATTTTGGTTATTCACGTTCTAGAGATCATGGTTTTAGTCAAGATACACTTACAATCGAAGTAGAGCCAACGATTCATAAGAGCCGCCGCATTGAGAACACTAAGAGAAATGTCTTCAACTCAAAACTCAACCGAGTCTTGTTTGTGGTGATTTTACTTTTGATTTTGCTAGTTTTGGCAATGAAACTCTTGTAATTGAAAGGAAATGAAATGAAAATTGGAATCATTGCTGCCATGCCAGAAGAGCTGATACATTTGACTCAGAATTTGGACAAACCTAAAGAAGTTCAAGTCCTAGGAAACACCTACTACACTGGCACTATTGGCAAGACAGAAGTTGTCCTAGTTCAGAGTGGGATTGGAAAGGTCATGTCGGCTATGAGTGTAGCTGTCCTAGCTGACCATTTTCAAGTAGAAGCCATTATTAATACAGGATCAGCAGGTGCTCTTGCAGAAAGGGTTGCTGTTGGTGATGTAGTGATTGCGGATAAACTAGTCTATCATGATGTGGACGTGACTGCATTTGGCTATGCTTATGGTCAGATGGCTGGTCAACCCCTCTACTTTGAATCTGATAAGAACTTTATCACTAGGATTCAAGAAAGTTTATCTCAATTAGAGCAGACTTGGCATCTAGGCTTGATTGCTACAGGGGATAGTTTTATAGCTGGGGATGATAAGATTGCTAGTATCAAATCCCATTTTCCAGGTGTTTTAGCAGTTGAAATGGAAGGGGCAGCCATTGCTCAGGCGGCTCAGGCTCTTGGCCTACCTTTCCTAGTCATTCGTGCTATGAGCGACAATGCCAATCACGAGGCCTCTATCTCATTTGATGAGTTTATCATTGAAGCTGGACGTCGTTCTGCCCAAGTTTTACTAGCCTTTTTAAAGGCCTTGAATTAAGCCAAAATTTGACAGTTTTTCTTGCTTATGATAAGATTTAAATAAAGAAAAGCTAGAAAACGTTTCAGAGGATATTATGAGTATTGAAATGACCGTCAGCGAGATTGCAGAGGTCTTAGGACTATCTCGTCAGGCAATCAACAATCGTGTCAAAGAACTTCCAGAAGAGGACACGAAAAAAAATGACAAAGGTGTAACAGTAGTTACTCGAAGTGGCTTGATCAAGCTAGAAGAAATCTATAAAAAAACGATTTTTGAAGATGAACCAGTCAGTGATGATGTCAAACAACGCGAACTGATGGAAATCTTGGTCGATGAGAAAAATGCTGAAATTCTTCGTTTGTACGAGCAACTCAAGGCCAAGGACCAGCAACTGGCAGAAAAAGATGAGCAGATGCGCATCAAAGACCGCCAGATTGCAGAAAAGGACAAACAATTGGACCAACAGCAACAGTTAACTCTTCAAGCAATGAAGGATCAAGAAAGCTTGAAACTCGAGTTGGACCAAGCAAAAGAAGAAGTCCAAGCAACCAAAAAAGGCTTTTTTGCTCGCCTGTTTGGAGGAAAATAAAGAAGCTGTTTGGGTTATTCACTAACCTGATGGCTTCTTTTATTATTTATAGTTTAAATTGAGTCGAAATTGAGGTAAATGATGGAAAAATTAAGAGACTATATCGCCTTTGACTTAGAATTCAATCAACACGAAGGGGTTACCCATTTAATTCAGGTATCAGCAGTTCGTTTTCAAGATGGTCAAGAGATAGGTGCCTTTGATTCTTATGTCTATACCAGCGTGCCTTTAAAGAGTTTTATTAATGGTTTGACAGGAATTACAGCTGAAACTTTGAAAGATGCGCCAATGGTGGAGCAAGTTTTAAAGGACTTTCAAGCATTTGTTGGCAATTCACCTATCGTTGGATACAATGCAGCTAAGAGTGATTTGCCTATTCTCTTGGAGCATGGCTTGGACTATCGTGACCAGTATAAGGTAGACCTATATGATGAGGCTTTTGAACGCCGTAGTTCTGACCTACACGGCATAGCTAATCTCAAACTGCAAACTGTGGCGAATTTTTTAGGATTTAAAGGTCAATCGCATAATAGTTTAGAAGATGCCCGTATGACGGCGCGTGTTTATGAAGCCTTTTTGGAATCGGATGAAGGAAAACTATTGTTAGAAGAACAGAGCAATCTATCCATGAATCCCTTTGGTGGGCTAGACTTATCTCAATTTCTAGACTAGGAGTGCTTATGAAACCTGAAAAACCTAAAAAGCTAGGTTTTAGGAAAATTTACCTCAACCTAGATAAAGTTCTCTTCCTCTTTTTCTTAATTTTCATGATGGTGGAGTATTTGTGGTTACCTCTCAATTCGTTTCTTGCTGGTCTTTTACTCAGCCAGACGGGCTATTTGTTTATTTCTTACAATAATATTTTTGCCATTATCACGAGTTCGCCATTAATCAGTCTGGCCTTTCTCGTCTTGATTGTAATCAATCTTTTGGTGGCCTATTTCCAGATTTGCCTCCTCTTTATTGGGGCGCGTCACCTTCTCTACCACGAAAAGAGAACCTTGATTGAGTACAGTCGCAAAGTTTTCCAGCAAAGTTTTCTGTTCATGAAACGCTTGAGCTTCTGTAAGATGGCCTTTGTATTCTTCTACGTAGCCATGCTCTTTCCTTTCATCAGGAAAATTTTAAAAATTTATTACTTAAATAAAATCGTTATTCCAGACTTTATCGTGACTTATCTGGAAGACAAGTACTGGCTAGTAGGCTTGATGATTTTTGCATCTGCTTGGATTTTGCTCTATGTGTCTGTCCGACTCATGTTTGCCCTTCCGAAGATTCTCTTTGAAAAGAGGACTGTGAGAGAAGGAGTAAAATATAGCCTACAAAAGACAAAAAAACAAGTTCTCTTTTATGCTTGGAACTTGCTACTCATTATTATTAAAACTTATCTCTTTTTCTTCCTTCTCTTGACTCCTTTGCTAATAGGGCAGATTGTAATTGACAATTTAACACAGAAAGAATCACTGATTCTTGGAGTTATCAACTTTGTCTTGATAAAAAACATCCACTATATGGCCTTGACCTATTTCCTTGTTAAGTTTGTCTCCTTTTTGACAGGTGAGGAACTGGAGATTATGCCAAGAAGAAAAAAAGACCATTTGATGAGATGGGGAGTTATGGGCTGCGCTAGTATCTTTTTTGCGCTGGAAGGTTATATCTATCTGGAAGCTCCTGTGACAAATACCCCTTTAGTCATTTCACATAGGGGCGTTTCAAATAAAAATGGTGTACAAAACACTGTACAGTCTTTGGAAAAAACAGCGCAATTGAAACCAGATTTGATTGAAATGGATGTACAGGAGACCAAAGATGGTCAGTTTGTGATGATGCATGACGCCAATCTTAAGAACTTAGCAGGTATCAATGCCAGACCTCAAGACTTGACTTTGGAGGAGTTGACAGGGTTAGATATTTCTGAAAATGGCTATCGAACCAAGATATCTAGTTTTGATGACTATCTCAATCGCGCGAATGAACTTCATCAAAGATTGTTGATTGAAATTAAAACCAGTAAAAAAGACAGTCCACAAATGATGGAACGTTTCCTTGAAAAGTATGGGGCGACTATCAAGAAATATGGACACCAGATGCAATCACTAGACTATCATGTGATTGATAAGGTGTTGGCTTATGATTCTGAAATTCCAGTTTACTTTATTCTTCCCTATAACAGTATCTTCCCAAAAACCAAGGCAACGGGCTATACCATGGAGTATTCAACATTGGATGAATATTTTGTTACTAAACTTTGGTATACAGAACAAAAGCTTTACGTATGGACCATCAATAGCTCTGATGCACTTGATAAATCGTTGCAGTTGTCAGTGGATGGGATGATTACAGATGACATGGAGATGCTACAGGAGACTTTAGCAGCAGCTCAGGAAGATCCAGAATACACCGATCTCCTTTTGAAAAAAGCTACGGAGTTCTTTAATTTCTAACATAGAAAAAAGGAGAAGTGAACCTTCCTCCTTTTTCTGTAGGTGATTAGAATGGTAATTTTCCAGCGAAAGCACCTAGTTTTTTCTTAGTCGTTTCATCGATTTGTTCTAGAGCAGCGTTGATGGCTTGAACGGTCATATCAGACAAGGTTTCTAGGTCTTCTGGATCTACAACCGCTGGGTTAAAGTCAATGCTGACCACCTTTTTATCTCCAGTTAAGGTCGCTTGGACAAGGTCTTGAGCAGATTTTCCAACAAATTGCATAGCAGCGAGTTCTGCTTGACTTTGTTCCATTTGTTTTTGAAGTTTTTGTGCTTGGCGCATCATGTTTTGCATGTTCATCATAGCGATTTACAGTTTCCTTTTCTATTATTTTCTTTTTTATTTTATCAATTTTAGGGGTAAAAGTCTATTATTAGTTTAAAGCTAAATTTCAAGTTAGCCAGCAAGCAGTCTTCTCTGGGAGACTTGTAGTCCAAGTATTTTTTAGGATAGTTGTTGATCCAATTTTCGATGAAGGCGACTTCTTTAGGAATCGTTTTCTTGGTTCCTTTAGGTAACCATCTACGAATGAGCCTATTGTGATTCTCATTGATTCCCCTTTCCCAATAGGCATAGGGGTGTGCATAGTAGATATACTCCTTAGAAAATACATCAGCCAAGCGGTTGAATTCGGCTCCATTATCTGCCGTGATGGAAAGAATGTGATGTTGTCTTAAGATAAGTTTTAGAGCCTTATTGACGGACTCAGCGCTCTTATTTGGAATCAATCGTATGATTTGATGTCTGCTCCTTTGATCCGTCAAGACCAGTAGACAGTGGTTTTTCGCTCTTGTAAGTAGGACTGTATCAATCTCATAATGTCCATTCTCCAAGCGAAGATTGATAGCTTTAGGACGCTGTTCGATGGATTGACCAGCAGGTTTAAAGTTGGGGTTAGCTTGTTTCTTGACAGTTTTTCCTTTTCTAGGATAAAGGAGGTTCTGTTTGTTCAATCCCAATTTTCCATGATGAATCCAGTAGTAGATGGTAGAAATTCCCACTGTAACGCCCTTAGCTTTGACCATCATTTCAGGAGACAACTTTTGGTTATGATAGTGGAGAATCTTTACCGAAAAAGCCCTGCTATCCAATAGCCAATCCTTCTGTACTAGTTCTTTTTTAGCTTATCTATGGTATAATAGAAGGTAGATTTATCAATTGGAGTATGAAGGATTTTATGATTAAACTTGTAGCAACTGATATGGACGGAACCTTTCTTGACGGAAAGGGTCAGTTTGATATGGAACGCCTCAAAAACTTACTTGTTTCCTACAAGGAAAAGGGGATTTATTTTGCCGTGGCTTCAGGTCGTGGTATCTTATCCCTGAAAAAGCTGTTTGCGGATGTGCGTGATGAAGTGATTTTTATAGCTGAAAATGGGAGCTATGTTGAGTTTCATGGTGAGGATATGTATGAGGCTACTATGTCACGGGATTTTTACTTGAGCACTTTTGAAGCTTTGAAGAAATCGCCCTATTTTGATGAAAACAAAATGCTACTGACTGGGAAAAAAGCTTGTTATGTATTGGACACTGTGGATGAGACTTATCTCATGTTTAGCCGTCACTACAATGAAAATATTCAAAAAGTAGCGAGTTTGGAAGATATCAAGGATGAGATTTTTAAATTCACCACTAACTTTACAGAAGATACGATAGAAGCTGGAGAGGCCTGGGTCAACGAAAACGTTTCTGGTGTGAAAGCCATGACAACTGGTTTTGAATCCATCGATATTGTCTTGGACTATGTTGATAAGGGTGTGGCTATTGTTGAGTTGGCTAAAAAGCTGGGTATGACCATGGATCAGGTCATGGCGTTTGGCGATAATCTCAATGATCTTCACATGATGCAGGTTGTCGGTCACCCAATCGTTCCAGAAAACGCGCGACCAGAGATTTTAGAATTAGCAGAGACAGTGATTGGCCACCATAAGGACCAATCAGTGATGGCTTATATGGAGGGCTCACAATGGCAGATATTAAATTGATTGCACTGGACTTGGATGGCACTTTGCTGACAACGGATAAAAAGCTGACAGATCGTACCAAGGAAGTCCTCAAAGCTGCGCGTGATCGTGGCATCAAGATCGTACTGACAACAGGGCGTCCTCTAAAGGCTATGGATTTCTTTCTCCATGAGCTAGGGACTGACGGTCAGGAGGACGAGTACACCATCACCTTTAATGGTGGTCTAGTGCAGAAAAACACGGGAGAGATTCTCGATAAAACCGTCTTTTCAATCGATGATGTGGCACGCTTGTACGAGGAAACTGAAAAACTAGGGTTGCCGTTAGATGCCATTTCAGAAGGAACAGTCTATCAAATCCAGTCGGACCAAGAAAGTCTCTATGCTAAGTTCAACCCAGCCCTGACTTTCGTACCTGTCGCTTTTGAAGATCTATCTAGTCAGATGACGTATAATAAATGTGTGACTGCCTTTGCCCAAGAACCTTTGGATGCGGCGATTCAACAGATTTCTCCAGAATTGTTTGACCAATATGAAATCTTCAAATCGCGTGAACTCTTATTGGAATGGTCGCCGAAAAATGTCCACAAGGCAACAGGTTTAGCGAAATTAATTAAACACTTGGGAATCGACCAAAGTCAAGTCATGGCTTGTGGGGACGAGGCCAATGACCTTTCCATGATTGAGTGGGCGGGTCTAGGAGTTGCCATGCAAAATGCAGTTCCAGCAGTTAAAGCAGTTGCCAATGTGATTACCCCGATGACCAACGACGAGGAAGCTGTTGCCTGGGCTATCGAAGAATATGTGCTAAAGGAGAGTTAAAAAATGGGATTATTTGACCGTTTATTCGGAAAAAAAGAAGAGCCAAAAATCGAAGATGTTGTAAAAGAAGCACTGGAAAATCTTGATTTGTCAGAAGAGGTTGAAGAAAACCAAACGGCAGTCGAAGAAACTTCTCAGGAAGAAACAACAAGAGACAAAGTGGAAGAAACACTTGCTCAAGAAGAAATTCCTCAGATCTCGACAGAAGAAGTTATTGAACCAGAAGCAGTCGAAGAAACTGCTCAGGAAGAGCTTGAGCTAGAATCTGATGAGCTAGAGAAAAGCCAAGAGCCTGAAGAAATTCTAGAAGAAGAGAACCAAGAAACTGTAGAGTTCGAAGAAGGGTTAGCTTCTGAAGTAGTAGAAGAAGAACTTCCTCAGGTTGAAGAAACTGTACAGGAAAAATATGACCGCAGTCTCAAGAAAACCCGTACAGGATTCGGTGCTCGTTTGAATGCCTTCTTTGCCAACTTCCGTTCTGTTGATGAAGAATTCTTCGAAGAATTGGAAGAACTGCTCATCATGAGCGACGTCGGTGTGCAAGTCGCTTCAAACTTAACAGAAGAACTACGTTATGAAGCTAAACTCGAAAATGCTAAGAAGCCTGACGCACTCCGTCGTGTCATTATCGAGAAATTGGTCGAGCTCTACGAAAAGGATGGCAACTACGATGAACAAATCCATTTCCAAGATGGTTTGACAGTCATGCTCTTTGTCGGAGTCAACGGTGTTGGGAAAACAACTTCTATTGGGAAATTGGCTCATCGCTACAAACAAGCTGGCAAGAAGGTCATGTTGGTTGCGGCAGATACCTTCCGTGCGGGTGCTGTGGCCCAGCTAGCTGAATGGGGTCGACGTGTGGATGTTCCGGTTGTGACGGGACCTGAAAAGGCTGATCCAGCAAGCGTGGTCTTTGATGGGATGGAACGTGCTGTAGCAGAAGGGATTGATATCCTTATGATTGATACAGCAGGTCGTCTCCAAAACAAGGACAACCTTATGGCCGAGTTGGAAAAGATTGGTCGCATTATCAAACGTGTCGTTCCTGAAGCACCTCATGAAACTTTCCTGGCACTCGATGCTTCAACTGGACAGAATGCCTTGGTGCAAGCTAAGGAATTTTCTAAGATAACACCATTGACTGGAATTGTTTTGACAAAAATTGACGGAACTGCCCGAGGTGGTGTTGTTCTGGCTATCCGCGAAGAACTCAATATCCCAGTAAAATTGATTGGTTTCGGTGAAAAAATCGATGATATCGGGGAATTTAACTCAGAAAACTTTATGAAGGGTCTCTTAGAAGGCTTGATTTAATACAAAATAAATATCCTGCAAGTCAATCTTGCAGGATATTTTTGCTATTCTAAACGGCCATCTTCACGATAGGCGATATCTGGTTGCCAGGTCCATTTGGCTCCATACTTCTCAAGTAAGTCAAAGCTAGCTTGAGGCCCCATGCTTCCTGCTTTATAGTCATGAAGTGGGGCGCCATTTTGAGCCCAGAGCTCTTCAATACGGTCAATCAATTCCCAAGAAGCGCTAACTTCTTCCCAGTGGCTAAAGTTAGTTGAATCGTTATTCAATACATCGTAGATTAGCTTTTCGTATGGATCTGGTGAAGCACCAGTAGCGGTAGCATCAGTTCTGTAGTCAAGCGAATTGTGTGCAAGTTTGAACTCTTCTCCAACTTCCTTACCGTTGAGGCTGAGAGAGAATCCCTCTGTTGGCTGGATGTAGATGGTCAAGATATTTGGTGCCAAAGGCTCACCAAAGATAGAATCCATTTGCTTAAAGACGATATTGACATGAGTGCCTTTTTCTGTCAGGCGTTTACCAGTACGGAAGAAAAAGGGAACACCACGGAAGCGATCGCTATCTACAAAGAAGGCACCAGATGCAAAGGTTTCTGTTGTAGATTCAGGATCGACATTTGGCTCGCTTCGATAGGAAATGTATTTCATGCCATCGATTTTACCAGAGCGATATTGACCACGGATAAACTGTTCTTTCAATTCTTCCTCAGTTGGATGATAGAGGTTTTTAAAGACCTTTATCTTTTCAGCACGAATCTCATCCTTTGTAAAGCTAGCTGGTTTGTCCATGGCTAGAAGAGAGAGGAGTTGGAGTGTATGGTTTTGCACCATATCACGAAGGGCACCAGATTGATCATAGTAGCCACCACGTTCTTCTACACCCAAGCGTTCCGCAAAGGTAATTTGAACATTATCAATGTGTTCGCGATTCCAAACATTCTCAAAGATCATATTGGCAAAACGAACAGCAAAGATACTCTGAATCATCTCTTTACCTAGGTAATGGTCAATTCGGTAGATTTGCTCCTCATCAAAGGCCGCAAGGAGATCTTCATTGAGCTTGCCAGCTGTTTCGTAGTCTGTACCAAATGGTTTCTCAACGATCAAGCGCTCAAAACCTTTGCCATCAACAATGTTTTCAGATTTGAGGTGCTTGGCAATAGTTCCAAAGAACTGAGGTGCCATAGACAAGAAGAAGAGCTTATTATGTTCAGCTTGGTATTTTTCGTTAAGCTCAGCTTGTAATTGGCGCAAAGCAATGTAATGTTCCGTATCATTCACATCATGGCTTTGATAGTAGAAGTGGCTAGCAAATTCTTGGGCTTGCTCGGTACTATCTGCCAAGTCAAGGATGGACTCGACAACTACAGATTCAAAATATTCCTTACTCCAAGGTCTACGAGCTGTTCCGATAACAGCAAAATGCTCAGAGAGATTGCCTGATTTATAGAGCCTGAAAAGGGAAGGGTAGAGTTTGCGTTTAGCTAAATCTCCACTCGCACCGAAAATTGTAACAATAACCTTTGATGACATCTAGCTACCTAATTTCTATATTTTTTCCTAGTTGGACTAGGGATGAGATTTTCTCATTGTCATAGATTTTATTTTATCATAATTTTCAAAAAAATCAAAAATCCAATACGCAATTAAAAAAGTGTAAGGAGAACCTTACACTTTCGTTTTATACATTTAAGACCTTGTCCAAGAACTCTTTTAGACGAGGGTGTTGCGGGTTGTCGAAGATTTGATCTGGAGTTCCATCTTCCAGGAACTCACCATCAGCCGTAAAGATAACACGATTGGCCACCTGACGAGCAAATCCCATCTCGTGGGTTACGATGATCATGGTCATGCCTTGCTCTGCTAATTCCTTCATAACGTTTAGTACATCTCCAACCATTTCAGGGTCAAGAGCGGAAGTTGGTTCATCAAAGAGCATGATATCAGGATTCATGGCAAGTCCACGAGCGATGGCTACACGCTGTTTCTGACCACCTGAAAGGCTATCTGGATTGGCATTAGCTTTATCTGCTAGTCCAACCTTTTCAAGCAACTCCATTCCCAATTTCTCAGCTTCTTCTTTGGTCATTCGTTTGTGTTCAATAGGAGCAAAAGTGATATTCTCTAGAACGGACATGTGAGGAAAGAGGTTGAAATGTTGGAAAACCATTCCCACGTTTTCGCGAACATGGTCGACATTGGTTGACTTTTCAGTCAGATCATAACCATTTACTGTGATGTGGCCACTCGTTACCTCCTCGAGGAGGTTAAGGCTACGGAGGAAGGTCGATTTACCAGAACCAGAAGGACCGATGATACAAACAACATCTCCTTCATAAAACTTAGTAGTAATACCTTTTAAAACTTCGTTTTTTCCATAATACTTATGCAAATCATTTACATCAATTTTTAGTTTTGCCATTAACGAATCCTCTTTTCTAAGCGTTTCGCTAGTCTAGTCAAAAGCGTGATAATTACAAGATAGAAGATAGCAAGGATTGCATACATCTTGAAACTTTGGTAGTTACGGGCGATGATGATCTTACCAGTTTGGAAGAGTTCAACCAAACCGATAGCAGAGACGATGGTTGTATCTTTAAGAGCGATAACGAATTGGTTGACAAAGTTTGGCAACATCAATTTAGTCGCTTGTGGCAAGATAATCTTACGCATGGTTTTTCCATAAGAGATACCAAGACTGCGACTGGCCTCCATTTGCCCAACTGGAACAGCTTGAATCCCGCCACGAACAATTTCAGCGATATAAGCAGCTGCATTGAGTGAGAGGGCGATAGTACCAGCTACAAAGTCGTTAATCGGACTCTGTTGACCTGTGATAGACTCGATGAAGTTTGGAATACCCCAGAAGATGAAGGCTGCAAGAATCATCAAGGGAATACCACGAATAACGTCAACGAAAATCTCAGAGATCAGACGAAGAGATTTGTATGGGCTAACGCTAAACATACCAAAGATAATCCCGATGACAATGGCTATTGCAAATGAAATAAGTGCAAGAGCAAGAGTGATTCCAAGTCCACTGAGAAGTTGTTTGTAGTTGTTTTGAAGCAAGCCCCAGATAGTAGTTTCGTCAACCGTACTTGTTGAATCAGTTGAAGTTTCGCTAGCTAGATACTTGTCAAGAATCTTTTGGAATTCTCCGTTAGCTTTGAGGTTCGCAAGTCCGTTATTGAACATCTGGATCAATTCAGGGTTTGTTCCTTTTTTAACGGCAAAGGCTGTTTCACCGATTGGAGTTCCAGCGATTGGCGTTTTCAATTTTTGACCTTGGCTGATAGAATATTTGAGAACAGGCTCGTCATCCATCACGGCATCGATAGATCCAGTATTCAGACTGTCATACATAGAAGCGCCATCTGCAAAAGTTTTAATCTTGTAACCGTATTTGCTTTGGTTCTCTGTAAGGAATGTTTGAGAAGCCGTCCCGTTTTTAACACCAACTGTCTTATCCTTGAGGTCTTCATAAGAAGCGATGGTACTGGATTCTTTGACACCGAGAATGGTATTAGCAGTGTAGTAGGAATCTGAGAAGTCAAACGTTGCTTTACGAGCGTCCGTAATAGACATTCCAGCGATGATACCATCTGCTTGTCCGGCCTGAACAGCACTGATCGCTGCATCAAAGCCTGGGTTAGTAATCTCAATTTCAAAACCTTGATCTTTGGCAATAGCCTTGATCAGGTCCATATCAATACCAGTGTACTCGTTGCTTGAATTTTGAAATACGAAGGGAGCAAAAGATGAATCACTTGCAATAACATACTTAGATTTAACTGTGTCAGCTTTTACTACTCCTAGTGAGAAAATGGGAAATAAAATGAGCAAACATGCTAGTATTTTTTTCTTCATTTTTAGTCTCCTTTTCCGAATATTTTCTCATTATATCAGAAAATGGATGAAAAGGCAAATTTTTATATTTTTGTGTCAGAAAATATAACATCTATATTTTCTTTTCCTTCTTGAATTGCTACTATAAAATGATATAATAATAGTATGTAATAGAAGAAATGAGGGCAGGAACATGAAGAATAAAAGAATATTTAAAGACTTCCAATCTTCCCAAATGAGTTTAAATATTTACACAAGTCCTTTGTTAGCCTTTGTTTTTGTCTTTATAGGAGAGTTTGTTGCATATACTTTGTATGGTATTAGCTTGTTAGCTCTCATCGGACTTGCTAGAAATTTTGGAGAGGCTGGTCAAAATCTTGCAACTTACTTGCAAACCTTGCAGCAGAGCTTGACGGATAAAACAAGTGACTTTCGTTTAATTTTAGCATTGCTGTCCTTTGGTTTTATTCTCAACACTGTGTTCAGATGGACTAAAAAAGTTGAGAAAAGATCTATTAGAACCTTGGGATTTTATAGAGAAAATTTCCTTAGCAGTCTTCTGAAAGGATTTGGCCTAGGTTTGGCACTTTTTCTTCTGACCTTGTTAGGTTTGGTGGTCTTGGGGCAATATCGTTTGGAATCCATTCGCTTGAATCCTTATTCGCTTACTTTTGTCGTCTTTACTATCCCATTTTGGATTTTACAGGGGACAGCAGAAGAAGTGGTGTCCCGTGCTTGGCTTCTTCCACAATTGGCCTCAAGAACCAATCTAAAACTTGCTGTTGTCATATCTAGCATATTCTTTACCCTGCTTCATGTGGGGAATTCTGGTCTAACACCTCTATCTCTAGTGAATCTCTTTTTATTCGGAGTTGCTATGGCTCTTTACCTTCTCAAAACCGATACAGTTTGGGGTGTTGCAGGTATTCATGGGGCTTGGAATTTTGCTCAAGGAAATCTCTTTGGGATTTTAGTTAGTGGTCAACCGTCAGGAACGTCTCTGATGACCTTTTTACCACAAGGCGAACAGGGCTGGCTATCAGGAGGCTCTTTTGGGATTGAAGGTTCTATCATGACAAGTTTAGTCTTGTTACTTCTGATTGTCTATCTCGCTAATCAATTAAAGAAAGAAAATGAAAGGATGTGACTTAGGTCCGTCCTTTTCTTCGTGAAAATGCTATAAGTATGCTAAAATAGGAATAGCACATCGAGAGAGGATTCTTATGATCAATCGAATTACAGATAATACATTTAAACTAGTATCAAAATACCAACCTTCAGGAGATCAACCCCAAGCTATTGAGCAGTTGGTCGATAATATCGAGGGTGGAGAAAAGGCTCAGATTCTGATGGGGGCGACGGGTACAGGGAAGACCTATACCATGAGTCAGGTCATTTCCAAAGTCAATAAACCAACTTTGGTCATTGCCCACAATAAGACTCTGGCTGGTCAGCTCTATGGGGAGTTTAAGGAATTTTTTCCTGAAAATGCTGTTGAGTATTTTGTATCTTACTATGATTATTACCAACCTGAGGCCTATGTCCCTTCGAGTGATACTTATATTGAAAAGGATAGCTCGGTCAATGATGAGATTGACAAGCTCCGCCACTCGGCGACTTCAGCCCTTTTAGAGCGTAATGACGTCATTGTCGTAGCTTCTGTCTCTTGTATCTATGGTTTGGG
Source organism: Streptococcus oralis (assembly GCF_003944215.1). GTDB lineage: Bacteria > Bacillota > Bacilli > Lactobacillales > Streptococcaceae > Streptococcus > Streptococcus oralis_BI. Next base: position 37,376 of record NZ_RJVZ01000014.1, read on the forward strand.
TTCGCCAAAGGAATATTCTGATAGTGTTGTTAGTCTTCGTCCAGGTCTTGAGATTTCGCGTGATAAACTCTTGAATGACTTGGTAGATATTCAGTTTGAACGCAATGATATTGATTTCCAACGGGGAAGATTTCGTGTGCGTGGGGATGTGGTAGAGATTTTTCCAGCTTCCCGTGATGAACACGCTTTTCGAGTAGAGTTCTTCGGAGATGAAATTGACCGTATCCGTGAAGTTGAAGCGCTGACAGGCCAAGTCCTTGGTGAAGTGGATCATCTGGCGATTTTCCCAGCCACTCACTTTGTGACCAATGATGATCACATGGAAGTTGCCATTGCCAAGATTCAGGCAGAATTAGAAGAGCAGTTAGCTGTCTTTGAGAAGGAGGGCAAACTGCTGGAAGCCCAGCGTTTGAAACAGCGGACAGAGTATGATATCGAGATGTTACGTGAGATGGGTTATACAAATGGGGTTGAGAACTACTCTCGTCACATGGATGGTCGTAGCGAAGGAGAGCCCCCTTATACGCTTCTTGACTTCTTCCCAGATGATTTCTTGATTATGATTGATGAAAGTCACATGACCATGGGGCAGATCAAGGGAATGTACAATGGAGACCGTTCGCGTAAGGAAATGTTGGTCAATTATGGTTTCCGTTTACCGTCTGCCTTGGACAATCGTCCTCTCCGTCGGGAGGAGTTTGAAAGCCATGTCCATCAGATTGTTTACGTTTCAGCGACACCAGGTGACTATGAAAATGAACAGACCGAGACAGTGATTGAGCAAATCATTCGTCCAACAGGGCTTCTAGACCCAGAGGTGGAAGTCCGTCCGACTATGGGACAGATTGATGACCTCCTAGGTGAAATCAATGCCCGTGTTGAAAAGAATGAACGGACCTTTATCACAACCTTGACCAAGAAAATGGCCGAGGACTTAACTGACTACTTCAAAGAAATGGGCATCAAGGTCAAGTATATGCACTCAGATATCAAGACTTTAGAGCGGACGGAGATTATCCGTGACCTGCGCTTGGGTGTTTTTGATGTCTTAGTAGGGATTAACCTCCTTCGTGAAGGAATTGACGTGCCTGAAGTGAGTCTTGTAGCTATTCTTGATGCTGACAAGGAAGGCTTCCTCCGTAACGAACGCGGCTTAATCCAGACTATTGGTCGCGCTGCTCGTAATAGCGAAGGGCATGTCATCATGTATGCGGACACGATGACTCAGTCTATGCAACGTGCCATTGATGAAACGGCTCGCCGTCGGAAAATCCAGATGGCCTATAATGAAGAGCATGGTATCGTCCCTCAGACAATCAAGAAAGAAATCCGTGACCTAATCGCCGTGACCAAGGCAGTTGCCAAGGAAGAGGACAAGGAAGTCGATATCAATAGCCTTAACAAACAAGAACGCAAAGAACTCGTCAAGAAACTGGAGAAACAAATGCAAGAAGCCGTCGAAGTGCTTGACTTTGAACTGGCTGCTCAGATTCGTGATATGATGCTGGAAGTCAAGGCGTTGGGGTAATGAAAGGAAAAAAAGAAATGGATATATTAGATGATTATAAAAAAGGAGCTGACCATTTTGAATTAAAAAATGCTATACAGTCTTTAGAGGATTTAGATAGTAAAGTAGAGAATATCAAGAACATAATGGAAGTTTTTTTCCAATTTTCTCCAAAAGAAAAATGGGAAAAATTAGAAACAACTTTATATA
>NZ_RJVZ01000015.1:0-20000 GCF_003944215.1 Streptococcus oralis
AATTAGTATATTTTGGTTTGTTAACTTCGGCAATGAGTATTAGCTCAGGGTTTATGTTGTATTGGATAATTCCTACTAGCATAAGCATATTGAAGCTTATTATTTTGAATCTTTTGGTGATGTCACCAATAGCAGGTGCAATTATAACTATTATTTTAAAAGGTAGTGGTGAAGAAGAAAAATATATTGGTACTTTAAAGAAAATTGGAAATAAGGAGAACTAAAATGAAACAACTTTCACCTAAATACAATCCAGCCGAGGTTGAGGCTGGTCGTTACCAAAAATGGCTTGATGCTGATATTTTCAAGCCTTCAGGCGATCAAAAGGCTAAGCCTTATTCAATCGTGATTCCACCACCAAATGTAACTGGTAAACTCCACCTTGGTCACGCTTGGGACACAACCTTGCAGGATATCATCATCCGTCAAAAGCGCATGCAAGGTTTCGATACCCTTTGGCTTCCAGGTATGGACCACGCTGGGATTGCGACTCAGGCTAAGGTCGAGGAGCGCTTGCGGGAGCAAGGCATTTCCCGCTATGACCTGGGTCGTGAAAAATTCCTTGATAAGGTCTGGGAATGGAAAGACGAATATGCGACAACTATCAAGGAACAATGGGGCAAGATGGGGCTCTCTGTAGACTACTCTCGTGAGCGTTTCACTCTTGATGAAGGTTTGTCAAGAGCTGTTCGTAAGGTCTTCGTGGATCTTTACAAGAAAGGCTGGATCTACCGTGGTGAGTTTATCATCAACTGGGACCCAGCAGCTCGCACAGCTCTTTCTGATATCGAGGTGATTCACAAGGACGTGGAAGGAGCCTTCTACCACATGAACTACATGCTAGAAGACGGTTCACGCGCCCTTGAAGTGGCGACTACTCGTCCTGAGACCATGTTTGGGGACGTTGCTGTTGCGGTCAATCCAGAAGACCCACGCTACAAGGACTTGATTGGTAAAAACGTCATCCTTCCAATCGCTAATAAACTAATCCCAATCGTTGGAGATGAGCATGCAGACCCTGAGTTTGGTACTGGTGTCGTGAAAATCACGCCTGCCCACGATCCAAATGACTTCTTAGTTGGTCAACGCCACAACTTGCCACAAGTCAACGTCATGAACGACGACGGAACCATGAACGAGCTTGCCTTCGAATTTGCAGGCATGGACCGTTTTGAAGCTCGTAAGGCAGTCGTTGCTAAGTTGGAAGAAATTGGTGACCTGGTTAAAATCGAAAAACGTGTCCACAGTGTTGGTCACTCAGAACGTACAGGTGTTGTGGTTGAGCCACGCTTGTCTACTCAGTGGTTCGTCAAGATGGATCAATTGGCTAAGAATGCCATTGCCAACCAAGACACAGAGGACAAGGTTGAGTTCTACCCACCTCGTTTCAACGATACCTTCCTCCAATGGATGGAAAATGTCCATGACTGGGTAATCTCTCGTCAGCTCTGGTGGGGTCACCAAATCCCTGCTTGGTACAATGCTGAAGGTGAAATGTACGTCGGTGAAGAAGCTCCAGAAGGTGACGGATGGACTCAGGACGAAGACGTCTTGGATACTTGGTTCAGTTCAGCCCTTTGGCCATTCTCAACCATGGGCTGGCCTGATGTCGACTCAGCAGACTTCAAACGCTACTTCCCGACTTCAACCTTGGTAACAGGTTATGACATCATCTTCTTCTGGGTGTCTCGTATGATCTTCCAATCCTTGGAATTCACTGGTCGTCAGCCATTCCAAAACGTCCTTATCCACGGTCTCATCCGTGACGAGCAAGGGCGCAAGATGTCGAAATCTCTCGGAAACGGAATTGACCCAATGGATGTTATTGAGAAATACGGTGCCGATGCCCTTCGTTGGTTCCTTTCAAACGGTTCTGCACCAGGGCAAGACGTGCGCTTCTCTTACGAGAAAATGGATGCTTCATGGAACTTCATCAACAAGATCTGGAACATCTCTCGCTACATCCTCATGAACAATGAAGGCTTGACCCTTGAGCAAGCAACAGCCAATGTCGAAAAGGTTGTCAACAAGGAAGCTGGAAATGTCACTGACCGCTGGATTCTCCACAACCTCAATGAAACCATCGGAAAAGTCACTGAAAACTTTGACAAGTTTGAGTTTGGTGTAGCTGGACACATCCTCTACAACTTTATCTGGGACGAGTTTGCAGACTGGTACGTTGAGTTGACCAAGGAAGTCCTTTATAGCGATAACGAAGAAGAGAAAGTCATCACACGTTCTGTTCTCCTTTACACTTTGGACAAGATCCTTCGTCTCCTTCACCCAATCATGCCATTCGTGACAGAGGAAATCTTTGGGCAAATCTCAGAAGGTTCTATCGTCACAGCGGAATACCCAACTGTCAACCCAGCCTTTGAAGACCTTGCGGCTCACACTGGTGTGGAAAGCCTTAAAGACCTGATCCGTGCTGTTCGTAATGCGCGTGCGGAAGTAAACGTTGCTCCAAGCAAGCCTATCACCATCCTTGTTAAGACAAGTGATAGCGACTTGGAAACCTTCTTTAACAGCAATGTCAACTACATCAAACGCTTCACAAATCCAGAACACTTGGAAATCGCATCAAACATCCCTGCACCTGAACTCGCTATGTCAAGCGTCATCACAGGAGCAGAAATCTACTTGCCTCTCGCTGACCTCCTCAATGTCGAAGAAGAACTCGCTCGTCTCGACAAGGAACTGGCTAAATGGCAAAAAGAACTGGACATGGTCGGTAAGAAGCTCTCTAACGAACGCTTCGTAGCCAATGCCAAACCAGAAGTCGTCCAAAAAGAACGCGACAAACAAGCCGACTACCAAGCTAAGTACGACGCGACTGTAGCACGTATTGATGAAATGAAGAAGTTGGTGAAATAAACATAGAAACACGGTGAGAAGCCGTGTTTTTTGGTATAATGAACCAAAATAGATTTTTGAGGAAGTATTAATGGGTAAGAATACTGAAAATTATAATTTGATATTACATAATACCAATGATTTCGAGAATTGCTTGAAAGGTGACTTAGAGGGGATTGCTTCTCATGATCTGGATGTAGAAAAACATAATAATTTCAAAGAAGGAATAATATATATTGCTTCTACGGAAGAGAACACAGTAGAGTGGTTAGATACCCTTAAGTCCTATACCAAGGGTGAATTGGATAGTGATTTATATAAAAACAAATCGAATAAAGCTGTTATGATACTTAAATATGTAAAAGATGAAAAAGAATATGTTTTTAGTTTGGTTTTTGGATACGGTCGAACTATGTTGAATGAGCAATCTATAGTTAGGAATTTTGGATTAAGAACGGCTGTTAATCTTATTGAGGAAAGTAATATCAAAAGTCTTAATTCATTAAATATATCCACAAACTATCTAGATATTCAAAGACAGGCTTTAAGCTATGGATCTCATTCTGATTTACATGTTGATACAAACGCTGATATTTTAAAATCAATTTCAGGTCGTGCCTCATATGATAGTCATTATTCGACGTTAAATGGGGCTGATAATCTTAGATTTTCTGCTAAATCAGATGTAAGTTTATCTGATTTGTTGAATGGAATTTTAGATGCGTTTTTTAGTGAAAATTACAAAGAAAAAGGGTTGGAGTGGATTGATCACGTTCAATATGTTAAAGAAAAGGAAATTATCTCAGAACTAGATAGAGTATTACTTAATCATATCACAGATAAGTTATTAGAAAATCCTATTATTGCTCCTAACAAAATTGTCTCTTATCTCGACATAGAAGGCTATTTTATATCAGGTATGAATAGTAGTCATAAACTTAAGGAAAATTTTTATGACGATATCCCTTCAGATCAGTTTTGGGAGTTTCTTTCTGAAAAGATAGAAGATAAAATAATAATAGATAAATTAAAAAATTGTTCCTTATATTGTTGGACAAATGATTCTGCACAGAAAGTATCGAGTATTTATGATTCTTTATTTATAGAAATTGAATACGATAATAAAAAGTTTTTTTTAAATAATGGTGATTGGTTTATAATAGAATCATCCTATTATTCGAATATTACAAATAAAATTGATAGTATAAAAATATTCAGAGATCCTGTAATTCCTAGCTGTGAGATAAAATGGAGTGAGGGGGAATTTAATGAAAAATTTGTAGAATCTGATCCTGATCGTTTTAAACTATTTGATAAGAAAAACTTTCACTCACCGAATTATGGACATAGTAGAATTGAGCCTGCTGATATTATAACAATAGAAAAACAGTTTATTCACGTGAAAAAAGGTGGATCTTCTGCAAATTTAAGCCATTTATTTGCTCAAGGAGTTGTATCTGCTCAGTTATATAAAAACGAAACATTATTTATTGATAAAATCAATGAATTATTTGAAGAAGGATATTTCAACTCAGATGATAAAATTGAAGTTATATACGGAATTATAGATAAAAGATATGATAAAAAAGCAAGCGAAATTCTTCCATTCTTTTCTATGATTAACTTATCTCAACACTATGATGTTTTATCAAGCATGGGAATAAAATGTCAACTTTTATTTATTGAGCAAAAAGTACCAGTATATAATAAAAAAGAAGAACAAATATTAGACAGAGTTTTAGAGACATTAGNTGACCACGAGAAAACAAGTAGCGAATTATTTGAATCACTAAATGATTTTCTTATGGAAAATAAGATTGGCACAAAAAATACATTTAAAAATAAATATCTTGAAAAATTTGTAAATAATGGTAATCTACAAACTAATGATGCAAGAAGAAATAGAAAATATAGAAAGCAGGTTACTACATGACAAATTCTGTAAGTTCGAACCGACCTGAGAAGTACAACATTGTTACTTAATTTCATATACCATTGCATCGAATTCATCTGGATTGATACCGAAAACCCACAAAGTGATGCCATCGGCTGGGTATCAAAGAAATAAAAAGTCCTGTAACTTTCTCCCATTTAATCTTTGACTATTCCGCAAAATTATCGTACAATAAAGAGTACATGATAAAATGAGGTCAGAGTCTGTTCGCTCTGGCGATAGTAGTAAAAATGAGGAGAAACGCTTTGGAATTAGAAGTATTTGCTGGGCAAGAAAAAAGTGAACTATCTATGATTGAGGTAGCGCGTGCTATCTTGGAACTTCGTGGTCGCGATCATGAGATGCATTTTAGCGATCTTGTAAACGAAATTCAAAACTACCTTGGAACATCAAACAGCGATATCCGTGAAGCCTTGCCTTTGTTCTATACAGAGTTGAACTTTGACGGTAGCTTCATCTCTCTTGGAGACAACAAATGGGGTCTTCGTTCATGGTATGGTGTGGACGAAATCGACGAAGAAATCATTGCGCTTGAAGAAAGTGACGACGATGAAGTAGCACCAAAAGCTAAGAAAAAACGTGTCAATGCCTTTATGGATGGCGATTCAGATGCCATTGACTACAATGCAGATGATCCAGAAGACGAAGATGCATACGAAGCAGATCCAGCTCTTTCATATGATGATGAAAATCCAGATGATGAGAAAAATGAAGTGGAAGCTTACGATGCAGAAATCAACGAAATCGCTCCTGATGACTTGGGTGAAGACGTGGATCTCAACGAAGAAGACGACGAGTTTTCTGACGATGACGCTGAAACAAGCGACGAAGTATAAGAAGCCTCACAGAGGAGATCAGTTTGATCTTCTCTTTTTATTTGTCGGGAGAGAGTTGATGATTTTCTTGAAATCAGGGGCTAGAAGGTGTAAAATAAGGGTGGGATGGTGTACATTTTTCAAAGGAGGTGCCTGCCTATGGAGTTTTGTTTAGATAAAAGTTTGTATGACTTGGGGATCAAGAATGTCGTGATTGGTATTGCTAAAAACGTCGATCCTCATGCTGATTTGCCTCTTGCTTTTCTGAAAAAGAAAGAGGAGAGGGAGAAATGGGCGCTAGAGTGTGATGTAAAAGAAGTTCAAGAGTCTCCTGTTGTCCAAGGTTATAGGCAGTTGCTCCAGCGAGTCGGGCGTAGCGTCAAGAAAAATCCACCGACAGTAGTCGCCCTCATTCGCAATATCCAGCATCGTGGCTCTCTCCCTCACATCAATAGTATCATCGATATCTACAATGTAGAGGCGCTTTCTTCTTTGCTGGCGATTGGTGGGCATGATTTGGATAAGATTGGAGGGCAGATAGAGTTTTCTGTTAGCCAAAGGGAGGACATTTTCCTACCTATCTTGTCAACGGAGAAGCACGTTGCGCAGACGGACTATGTCTATCGGGATGAAAATGGAGTTTTAGCTTGGCTGGATGTCCGAGATAGTGAACATTACAAATTTGATGAAGATACAAAAAATGCTATTTTCATCATTCAAGGGAATGAAAACACTTCTGTCGAGATGCGTTTAGAAGCGTTAGAAGAAATTGAAAAGGATTTGGCTGCTTGCATGCCTAATTTGCAGTTTGAAAAGAAAGTCACTTCACTTGAAGGAAACCGCACGGTGGTTCAGGACATTTACTGAGTTTTATAGTACCCACTTTATGGTATGTAAACAAAGGAGGAAAGTGCCATGAAGAACAAATTGAAACAATGGAACTTGTTAGGTTTAGCACTTGCATGCCTAACCCTACTAGCACTCCCCCAAACTGGTCAAGCCTTTGAACTAAAAGAGCTCTGGCCGATTAAAGGTGGTATTGTCTATGAAAATGGCAAGGTGGCTCGCTTTAATAATGGGCATGAAGTAGATATTCAGGTTTTGGATTTGCCGAAAACTGAAAAAATCGAGTGGACGGTCAGTCTAAATGGTCAGGATCAAACGACGAATTTCCTAGGGCAGGAAAAGGAAAAGTCCATGATCGGTGAAGAGGGACGTTTCTTACATTTCTACGTGCCTTATGGTTATCGTGGAGATATCAAGGTGGAAGCTAAGAGTGGAGAGGAAGCCAAGACTTGGTCGACGAAAGTCATGGATGATATTTATCACGGTGGAAAGAGTAGCTATTACCGCCTTGAAGAAGGAAAAGACCAATATACTTATTTAGATACAAAATGGGATTATGAAACAAAGACTTATACAGCAACCCTGCCAGCGACTTCTAATGGTAAGAAGGTCGTAGCATGGAGAGGAAGTCAATATGATAGTGTGAAGCTTGAGCAACCCGGAGAAATAACCCGACCATACAGCGGAACTAGTTTGCTTCGTTTTTATCCAATTTTTGAAACTGAAGGCTGGTTCAAATCAGACTCGATCTGGTATTATCAAAAACAAGGAGAACTAGTTAAAAATGACTGGTTAAAATACCAAGGAAATTGGTATTTCATGGATGGTGCTGGCGGTATGGAACATGACGGTTGGATGTACAGAGAAGATATTTGGTACTATTTCAAGGGATCTGGAGTTATGGCTAGTCAAGAATGGATTTACGATCAAGGTAAGTGGTATTTTGTCAACTCTTCAGGTGCTATGTTAAGTCAAGAGTGGTTCCGTTATGGTGATGATTGGTATTACTTCAAAGGCTCAGGCGCTATGGCTAGCCAAGAATGGGTGTATGTCCAAGGTAAATGGTATTATTTGACAGAGTCAGGGAAGATGAAAAAGAGTACTTGGGTTTATGACAGGGATACTTGGTATTATCTGACCGAGTCAGGTGCACTATTGAGAGATGACTGGTTCTACTATGGTGATGCTTGGTACTATGTTAAAGGCTCAGGAGCTATGGTGAGTAACGAATGGATTCAAGTCCAAGGCAAGTGGTACTACTTAGACTCATCTGGTAAAATGCTTCGCAACACCTACACACCTGATGGTTATTATGTCGGCAACTCAGGCGCTTGGCAATAAGAATTAGATGTCCTCTTTCCTCATTGAGGGAAGGGGATTTTCCTCGCCTATATACTGCTTCCCTATTTGTCCTAAAACCCTTTTTGTGTTACAATGAAAGGTATGAAAGCTAAGAAATTATGGATGACTGGCTTAACTGTGGCTGGTCTGAGTGCCCTTGCTTTGGGTGCCAAAAAAGCAGCAGATAACCACAAACTCATGAAGACGCAAGAGGAGTTAACCGCTATTGTGCGGGATCTTTTTTCAGATATGGGAGAGATTGCGACACTCTATGTTCAAGTCTACAAAAGTAGCCTAGAGCGACTTGTCGGAGGAGTCATTTTTGAGGATGATCGTCACTATACCTTTGTCTATGAAAATGAAGACCTAGTCTATGAGGAGGAAGTCTTATGATACAACCAGCAAGTTTAGAAGAATTGGCATCTTTAGTAGAAAAAGATGGCAAGAAGGTTTTCCTTTTTGTGGCGGACTGGTGTGGCGATTGTCGTTATATCTATCCTGCCTTGCCAGAGATTGAGGAGACCAATCCAGAGTTCACCTTTATTCGAGTGGACCGAGACCAGTATCTGGATCTGGCCAAACTCTGGGATGTGTACGGGATTCCTAGCCTTGTTGTGCTAGAAAAGGACAAGGAAATCGGCCGTTTTGTCAATCGCGACCGTAAAAGCAAGGAACAAATTAACGACTTTTTAGCAGGACTGAAATAGGAGAAAAAGGAAACAATGATTTTTACATATAATAAAGAGCATGTTGGAGATGTCCTTATGGTCATCGTGAAAAACAGCGGAGATGCCAAACTAGACGTGGAGCGCAAAGGCAAGGTAGCCCGTGTTTTCCTCAAAGAAAATGGGGAAACGGTGGCTTGGAATATTTTCGACCTTTCAAGTTTGTTTGAACTTGCCGAGCGCGGTCAAGTCTTTTTATCAGATGAGCAAGTAGCACGTTTAAACCAAGAGTTGCAGGCGGAAGGTTTTACAGAAGAGATTGTCAACGACAAAGAACCTAAGTTTGTTGTCGGTGAAATTGTTGAGATGGCAGCTCATCCAGATAGTGACCACCTCAATATCTGCCAAGTTGCAGTCGCAAGTGACAAGACAGTGCAAATCGTTGCAGGGGCTCCCAATGCGCGTCTTGGGTTGAAAACCATTGTCGCTCTTCCAGGTGCCATGATGCCAAAAGGAAATCTCATTTTTCCAGGCGAGCTTCGTGGTGAAAAGAGTTTTGGTATGATGTGCAGTCCTCGTGAGTTGCATTTGCCAAATGCTCCGCAAAAACGTGGGGTTATTGAACTATCAGAAGACCAAGTTGTTGGAACTCCATTTGACCCAGCTAAACACTGGACTGCCTAGGAAATTGTCAGTATCTGATAGACCAGATAGAGGGGGATAAGATGGCAAAAAATGTAGTGATTACAGGAGCGACCTCAGGAATCGGTGAAGCGATTGCGCGTGCTTATCTGGAGCAGGGGGAGAATGTCGTTCTAACTGGGCGACGGACAGACAGACTAGTGGCCCTCAAGTCAGAGTTTGCAGAAACTTTTCCAAATCAAACAGTTTGGACCTTTTCACTAGATGTGACGGATATGACCATGGTGAAGTCTGTCTGTTCCGATATTCTAGAAACGATAGGTCAGATTGATATCTTGATCAATAATGCTGGACTGGCTCTAGGCTTGGCTCCCTATCAGGACTACGAAGAGTTGGATATGCTGACCATGTTGGATACCAATGTCAAGGGGTTAATGGCAGTTACTCGCTGTTTCTTGCCAGCAATGGTAAAAGCCAATCAGGGGCATATCATTAACATCGGGTCGACCGCAGGAATTTATGCCTATGCAGGTGCAGCTGTCTATTCAGCGACCAAGGCGGCAGTTAAGACTTTTTCAGATGGTCTGCGAATTGATACCATCGCAACGGATATCAAGGTGACCACCATTCAGCCAGGGATTGTCGAAACAGATTTCTCTACAGTTCGTTTTCACGGTGACAAAGAGCGTGCTGCGTCCGTTTACCAAGGAATAGAGGCCTTGCAAGCACAAGACATCGCAGACACTGTGGTCTATGTGACCAGTCAGCCCCGCCGTGTGCAGATTACAGATATGACCATTATGGCCAATCAACAGGCGACAGGTTTTATGGTTCATAAAAAGTAAAAAATTTCCTCGAAAAGTTACAAATTTCTGTAACTTTTTTGATTTCTTGCGAATAGATAAGTAGGAGGAAGAAAAAATGTTTAATAAAGTTATCCTTATTGGAAGAATCGTGGCAACACCAGAATTGCACAAAACCAACAATGACAAGTCAGTGGCTCGCGCAACGATTGCTGTGAACCGTCGTTACAAAGACCAAAATGGCGAACGCGAAGCCGACTTTATCAATCTTGTTCTTTGGGGAAAATTGGCTGAAACCTTGGCAAGTTACGCAACTAAAGGTAGCCTCATTTCTGTTGATGGGGAATTGCGTACCCGTCGCTTTGAGAAAAATGGCCAGACCAACTATGTGACCGAAGTTCTCGTGACAGGTTTCCAACTCTTGGAAAGCCGCGCCCAACGTGCCTTGCGTGAAAATAATGCAGGACAGGATTTGGCAGATTTGGTCTTGGAAGAGGAAGAATTGCCATTTTAATACTCTTCGAAAATCTCTTCAAATAACGTCAACTTCACCTTGCCGTAGGTATAGGTAACTGACTTCGTCAGTCCTATCTACAACCTCAAAACTGTATTTTTAGCAGCCTGCGTCTAGCTTCCTAGTTTGCACTTTGATTTTCATTGAGTATAAACATTATAAAAAGTCTGAGTTGGTCTCAGGCTTTTTATCTTGAGAAAGTCAAACTTTTTTCTTGACTATTTCTGACCAAGTGATACAATAGAATTATGAATTAGCACTCAGATACAAAGAGTGCTAATAATATGTATTTCATCATGGAGGAAAACAGATGTTGAAACCATTAGGAGACCGTGTGGTCTTGAAAATCGAAGAAAAAGAACAAACTGTTGGAGGCTTTGTCCTTGCAGGCTCAGCCCAAGAAAAAACAAAAACAGCCCAAGTTGTAGCTACTGGACAAGGTATTCGTACCTTGAACGGTGACTTGGTTGCTCCGAGCGTTAAGGCTGGAGACCGTGTTTTAGTTGAAGCCCACGCTGGTATTGATGTCAAAGATGGAGATGAAAAGTACATCATCGTAGGCGAAGCCAACATCTTGGCGATCATTGAAGAATAGAAGGAGAAAGTAAGTATGTCAAAAGAAATTAAATTTTCATCTGATGCTCGTTCAGCTATGGTTCGTGGTGTCGATATCCTTGCAGACACTGTTAAAGTAACCTTGGGACCAAAAGGTCGGAATGTTGTGTTGGAAAAATCATTTGGCTCACCACTCATCACCAATGACGGTGTAACCATTGCCAAAGAAATCGAGTTGGAAGACCATTTTGAAAATATGGGTGCCAAGTTGGTATCAGAAGTCGCTTCAAAAACCAATGATATCGCAGGTGATGGGACAACTACTGCAACAGTCTTGACCCAAGCTATCGTACGTGAAGGAATCAAGAACGTCACAGCAGGTGCCAATCCAATCGGCATTCGTCGGGGAATTGAAGCAGCGGTTGCCGCAGCTGTAGAAGCTTTGAAAAATAATGCCATTCCAGTTGCTAATAAAGAAGCCATCGCTCAGGTTGCTGCCGTGTCTTCTCGTTCTGAGAAAGTCGGTGAATACATCTCTGAAGCTATGGAAAAAGTTGGCAAAGACGGTGTTATCACTATTGAAGAGTCACGTGGTATGGAAACAGAACTTGAAGTTGTAGAAGGGATGCAGTTTGACCGCGGTTACCTTTCACAGTACATGGTGACAGATAGCGAAAAAATGGTGGCTGACCTTGAAAACCCATACATTTTGATTACTGATAAGAAGATTTCAAATATCCAAGAAATCTTACCACTTCTAGAAAGCATTCTCCAAAGCAATCGTCCGCTCTTGATTATTGCGGATGATGTAGATGGCGAAGCTCTTCCAACCCTTGTATTGAACAAGATTCGTGGTACTTTCAATGTAGTTGCTGTCAAAGCTCCTGGCTTTGGAGACCGTCGTAAAGCCATGCTTGAAGACATCGCTATTTTGACAGGTGGAACTGTCATCACAGAAGATCTTGGTCTTGAGTTGAAAGATGCGACGATTGAGGCGCTTGGTCAAGCTGCTAGAGTGACTGTGGACAAAGATAGCACTGTTATCGTAGAAGGTGCTGGAAATCCTGAAGCTATTTCTCACCGTGTTGCGGTTATCAAGTCTCAAATCGAAACCACAACCTCTGAATTTGACCGTGAAAAATTGCAAGAACGCTTGGCAAAATTGTCAGGTGGTGTCGCAGTTATCAAGGTCGGTGCTGCAACTGAAACTGAATTGAAAGAAATGAAACTCCGCATCGAAGATGCCCTTAACGCTACTCGTGCAGCCGTTGAAGAAGGAATAGTTGCAGGTGGTGGAACTGCTCTTGCCAATGTCATTCCAGCCGTAGCTGATTTGGAAGTGACAGGAGATGAAGCAACAGGACGCAATATTGTTCTCCGCGCCTTAGAAGAGCCTGTTCGTCAAATTGCCCACAATGCAGGATTCGAAGGATCTATCGTCATCGATCGCTTGAAGAATGCTGAAGTTGGTACAGGCTTCAACGCAGCAACTGGTGAATGGGTTAACATGATTGAAGAGGGGATCATCGACCCAGTTAAGGTTAGCCGTTCTGCCCTTCAAAATGCAGCATCTGTAGCCAGCTTGATTTTGACTACAGAAGCAGTCGTAGCCAATAAACCAGAACCAGTAGCCCCAGCTCCAGCTATGGATCCAAGCATGATGGGCGGGATGATGTAAAAGCAACTTATAAAAAAACAAAAGGAGGGAATACATATCCCTTCTTTTTATGATATTCACTTCTAAATAGATTTGAGCTCTCCTAACTTATATGATAAAATAAGACTAGAAAAAGGAGAAGAACATGATTGATGTAGAAGAAATTCTGAGCAAGATGAATCCCAATCAGAAGATTAATTATGACCGTGTTATGCAGAAAATGGTTCAGGTTTGGGAAAAAAATGAGGAACGTCCAACTATTCTCATGCATGTTTGCTGTGCTCCTTGTAGTACCTACACCCTAGAGTACCTGACCAAATACGCTGATGTGACCATCTATTTTGCCAATTCCAATATCCACCCCAAGGCAGAATACCACAAACGTGCTTACGTCACCCAAAAATTTGTCAGTGATTTCAATGAGCGGACAGGAAATACGGTTCAGTACCTAGAAGCTCCCTACGAACCAAATGAATACAGAAAACTAGTTAGGGGACTAGAGGAGGAGCCCGAAGGTGGCGACCGTTGCAAGGTGTGCTTTGACTACCGTCTGGATAAAACAGCGCAAGTGGCTATGGATTTAGGCTTTGACTACTTCGGTTCGGCTTTAACCATCAGTCCTCATAAGAATTCTCAAACCATCAACAGCATCGGGATAGATGTTCAAAAGATATACACGACCCACTATCTTCCAAGTGATTTCAAGAAAAATCAAGGCTACAAACGTTCGGTAGAGATGTGTGAGGAGTATGATATTTATCGTCAATGTTATTGTGGATGCGTCTATGCGGCTCAAGCTCAGAACATTGATCTTGTTCAGGTTAAGAAGGATGCCACAGCTTTCTTGCTGGATAAGGATGTTGAAAAAGACTATTCCCATATCAAGTTTACCGTCACTAAATTAGATATATAGCAATCAACCCAGCTTCCAGGCTGGGTTTTTCAAATAAAAAAACCAGGGCTCTCGCCCCGGATTGACAACTTTACCGATTCTTTAGTTCTATGTAGCGTTTGTACCAAATGTTGACATAGGCCTCTGAGAAAGGACCTCGTCCATTGTTTATCCAATCAACAAGGATTTTAACATGCTCTTTCAAAATATAGTCTAAATCATCAGAATACTTCATTTTGCGTTTATGGCGCTCATACTCTTCAACGTCCAAGAGACGCTTTTCACCATCAGTGAAGACCTTGACATCCAAATCGTAATCAATGTATTTCAGGGCTTCCTCATCTAGATAGTAGGGGCTAGCCATATTGCAATAGTAGGAAATTCCATTATCGCGAATCATAGCAATGATATTAAACCAATATTTTTTGTGAAAGTAAACAATAGCCGGTTCTCGAGTCACCCAACGACGACCGTCACTTTCGGTAACAAGTGTGTGGTCGTTGACGCCGATAATGGCGTTCTCTGTTGTTTTTAGTACCATGGTGTCCCGCCAAGTACGGTGAAGACTCCCATCATGCTTATAACTTTGAATTGTAATAAAGTCGCCTTCTTTTGGAAGTTTCATAACTAACCAACTTTCTACAATTTATAAGTTTATCGTCTACTATTATATCATAAGTTGGTCTAATTTTTTTGAATTTTACACGAAAATATTAAAGATATTCTCTGAGAGCGCTTGCTATATCCGAAAAATCGTAGCCCTTTCGGGCTAAAACTTGAGTTAAACGCTGTTTAAGTTCGTATCCTTCATATTTACGAGCGTATTTAGTATATTGTTTGTCTAGCTCTTTAAAAATGAGTTCTTGAGTCGTTTCTTGATCGACTTGACTGTCCAAGTCATCAAAGGCACTTTTAGCATCAGCATAGGAGAAGCCCTTGTTAGTCAAGTTTTGGATAATCTTATCTTGCAAAGCGCGAGCAGGAAGCTTTCCGGTGTATTTTTTAAGCAGTTTCTCAGCTACACGTTGAGCAACTTCTGTATAGTCAAAATCCTTTAGAACACCTTCAATAGTTGATGTGACAATCCCTTTTTGAGCAAGTTTCTGAGTCAGTAAGTAAGGTCCCTTATCTCCAGAAAGTTGATTGGCATTGATGATGGAATAAGCATACTGACGATCATTAATCCAGTTATCTTCTTTCAGGTTGGCGATAACTTGACTAGTGATTTTTTCATCAAGATCATACTTTTTTAAATATTCTCGTACTTCCTTTTCAGTACGAGCCTTAAATGATAGATGGTAGAGAGCAAGATTTTTGCCATAAGAAAACTGGGCAAAGTCCTGAATCTCGGTCAATTCTTCTGTGCTAATAACCTTATCTCGAGACAGCATAAAACGGACAATAGTATCTTCAGTGATATAAGAGGTTTGCTGATGATCTAGCTCCATCAGGTAGTGGCGTTTTTTCTTTTCAAGTTTTGTGATTTTCATAGTTTTATTATACCTTAAAATGTGATAAGATAGGGGTATGAATCTGAAAGTTAAACAAAAAATACCTTTAAAAATCAAGCGTATGGGCATCAATGGTGAGGGAATCGGTTTCTACCAGAAAACCCTCGTTTTTGTACCTGGCGCCCTCAAAGGAGAAGATATCTATTGTCAGATTACTTCTATTAAACGTAACTTTGTTGAAGCAAAATTACTAAAGGTTAATAAGAAGTCGAAATTTCGAGTCGTACCAGCTTGTACGATTTATAATGAATGTGGTGGTTGCCAAATCATGCACCTCCACTACGATAAACAGTTAGAGTTCAAAACGGATTTGCTTCACCAAGCCCTGAAGAAATTTGCTCCTGCAGGATATGAAAACTATGAAATCCGTCCAACTATCGGAATGCAGGAACCAAAGTACTACCGTGCTAAGTTGCAATTTCAGATCCGAAAATTCAACAATCAGGTCAAGGCAGGTTTGTATGCGCAAAACTCTCATTACCTCGTAGAGTTGAAAGACTGCTTGGTGCAAGATAAGGAAACCCAAGTGATTGCGAATCGCCTAGCTGAGCTTCTCACTTACCATCAAATTCCCATCACCGATGAGAGAAAAACACTAGGCGTTCGCACCATCATGGTACGTCGAGCGAGAAAAACTGGACAAGTCCAGATTATCGTCGTAACTAACCGCCAGTTGAATTTGAATCACCTAGTCAAAGACCTAGTCAAGGATTTTCCAGAAGTCGTCACAGTTGCGGTTAACACAAATACAGCAAAAACAAGTGAAATCTATGGTGAGAAGACGGAAATTATCTGGGGCCAAGAGAGTATTCAAGAAGGAGTACTCGACTATGAGTTTTCTCTCTCCCCTCGAGCTTTTTATCAGCTTAATCCTGAGCAGACAGAGATTCTCTATAGTGAAGCAGTTAAGGCTCTGGATGTTGGCAAAGAGGATCATCTGATTGATGCTTATTGCGGTGTTGGGACAATTGGATTCGCCTTCGCAAATAAGGTCAAGAGTCTCAGAGGGATGGATATTATTCCAGAAGCCATTGAAGATGCTAGGCAAAATGCTCAAAAAATGGGATTTGACAATACTCATTACGAAGCGGGGACAGCTGAAGAGATTATTCCGCGCTGGTATCAAGAGGGCTACCGAGCGAATGCACTGATAGTAGACCCTCCTCGTACGGGCTTAGATGATAAGTTGTTGGATACCATTCTGACTTATGTTCCAGAAAAAATGGTCTATGTATCCTGCAATGTTTCGACCTTGGCGCGAGATTTAGTTAAACTGGTAAAAGTCTATGATCTCCAGTATATCCAGTCAGTTGATATGTTTCCCCACACCGCACGAACAGAAGCAGTCGTGAAGTTGGTCAAGAAAAGAAAAAGTCAAATTCATTAAAAAAGTTCTTGACAAAGTGGGAAAAGTAGGTATAATAGAAAGAGTTGAAAAGCTCAGGTCCGTTGGTCAAGGGGTTAAGACACCGCCTTTTCACGGCGGTAACACGGGTTCGAATCCCGTACGGACTATGTGTGTATCGCAGGGGCGAAAAAAGTAAAAAAAGTTTCAAAAAAGTGTTGACATAGATCAACAGCTGTGATATACTAATATAGTTGTCGCTTGAGAGAGATTGAGTGACAAAGACCTTTGAAAACTGAACAAGACGAACCAATGTGCAGGGCACTATAACTAAGGTTATAGTACTGAACAATGAAAAAACAATAAATCTGTCAGTGACAGAAATGAGTGAGAACTCAAACTTTTAATGAGAGTTTGATCCTGGCTCAGGACGAACGCTGGCGGCGTGCCTAATACATGCAAGTAGAACGCTGAAGGAGGAGCTTGCTTCTCTGGATGAGTTGCGAACGGGTGAGTAACGCGTAGGTAACCTGCCTGGTAGCGGGGGATAACTATTGGAAACGATAGCTAATACCGCATAATAGCAGTTATTGCATGATAACTAGCCGACCTGAGAGGGTGATCGGCCACACTGGGACTGAGACACGGCCCAGACTCCTACGGGAGGCAGCAGTAGGGAATCTTCGGCAATGGACGGAAGTCTGACCGAGCAACGCCGCGTGAGTGAAGAAGGTTTTCGGATCGTAAAGCTCTGTTGTAAGAGAAGAACGAGTGTGAGAGTGGAAAGTTCACACTGTGACGGTATCTTACCAGAAAGGGACGGCTAACTACGTGCCAGCAGCCGCGGTAATACGTAGGTCCCGAGCGTTGTCCGGATTTATTGGGCGTAAAGCGAGCGCAGGCGGTTAGATAAGTCTGAAGTTAAAGGCTGTGGCTTAACCATAGTACGCTTTGGAAACTGTTTAACTTGAGTGCAAGAGGGGAGAGTGGAATTCCATGTGTAGCGGTGAAATGCGTAGATATATGGAGGAACACCGGTGGCGAAAGCGGCTCTCTGGCTTGTAACTGACGCTGAGGCTCGAAAGCGTGGGGAGCAAACAGGATTAGATACCCTGGTAGTCCACGCCGTAAACGATGAGTGCTAGGTGTTAGACCCTTTCCGGGGTTTAGTGCCGNAGCTAACGCATTAAGCACTCCGCCTGGGGAGTACGACCGCAAGGTTGAAACTCAAAGGAATTGACGGGGGCCCGCACAAGCGGTGGAGCATGTGGTTTAATTCGAAGCAACGCGAAGAACCTTACCAGGTCTTGACATCCCTCTGACCGNTCTAGAGATAGAGCTTTCCTTCGGGACAGAGGTGACAGGTGGTGCATGGTTGTCGTCAGCTCGTGTCGTGAGATGTTGGGTTAAGTCCCGCAACGAGCGCAACCCCTATTGTTAGTTGCCATCATTNAGTTGGGCACTCTAGCGAGACTGCCGGTAATAAACCGGAGGAAGGTGGGGATGACGTCAAATCATCATGCCCCTTATGACCTGGGCTACACACGTGCTACAATGGCTGGTACAACGAGTCGCAAGCCGGTGACGGCAAGCTAATCTCTTAAAGCCAGTCTCAGTTCGGATTGTAGGCTGCAACTCGCCTACATGAAGTCGGAATCGCTAGTAATCGCGGATCAGCACGCNGCGGTGAATACGTTCCCGGGCCTTGTACACACCGCCCGTCACACCACGAGAGTTTGTAACACCCGAAGTCGGTGAGGTAACCTTTTAGGAGCCAGCCGCCTAAGGTGGGATAGATGATTGGGGTGAAGTCGTAACAAGGTAGCCGTATCGGAAGGTGCGGCTGGATCACCTCCTTTCTAAGGAAAAGGAACTGCACATTGGTCTTGTTTAGTCTTGAGAGGTCTTGTGGGGCCTTAGCTCAGCTGGGAGAGCGCCTGCTTTGCACGCAGGAGGTCAGCGGTTCGATCCCGCTAGGCTCCATTGGTGAGAGATCACCAAGTAATGCACATTGAAAATTGAATATCTATATCAAATAGTAACAAGAAAATAAACCGAAACGCTGTAGTATTAAAAGAGTTACTGACTGAAAGGTCAAAAATAAGGTTAAGTTAATAAGGGCGCACGGTGGATGCCTTGGCACTAGGAGCCGAAGAAGGACGTGACAAACGACGATATGCCTTGGGTAGCTGTAAGTAAGCGATGATCCAGGGATTTCCGAATGGGGGAACCCAACAGGTACTACCTGTTACCCATATCTGTTAAGGATGTGAGGAGGAAGACGCAGTGAACTGAAACATCTAAGTAGCTGCAGGAAGAGAAAGCAAAAGCGATTGCCTTAGTAGCGGCGAGCGAAACGGCAGGAGGGCAAACCGAAGAGTTTACTCTTCGGGGTTGTAGGACTGCAAAGTGGACTCAAAGATTATAGAAGAATGATTTGGGAAGATCAGCCAAAGAGAGTAAAAGCCTCGTATTTAAAATAGTCTTTGTACCTAGCAGTATCCTGAGTACGGCGGGACACGTGAAATCCCGTCGGAATCTGGGAGGACCATCTCCCAACCCTAAATACTCCCTAGTGACCGATAGTGAACCAGTACCGTGAGGGAAAGGTGAAAAGCACCCCGGGAGGGGAGTGAAATAGAACCTGAAACCGTGTGCCTACAACAAGTTCGAGCCCGTTAATGGGTGAGAGCGTGCCTTTTGTAGAATGAACCGGCGAGTTACGATATGATGCGAGGTTAAGTTGAAGAGACGGAGCCGCAGGGAAACCGAGTCTGAATAGGGCGCATTAGTATTATGTCGTAGACCCGAAACCATGTGACCTACCCATGAGCAGGTTGAAGGTGCGGTAAGACGCACTGGAGGACCGAACCAGGGCACGTTGAAAAGTGCTTGGATGACTTGTGGGTAGCGGAGAAATTCCAAACGAACTTGGAGATAGCTGGTTCTCTCCGAAATAGCTTTAGGGCTAGCGTCGACATTAGAGATTCTTGGAGGTAGAGCACTGTTTGGGTGAGGGGTCCATCCCGGATTACCAATCTCAGATAAACTCCGAATGCCAAAGAATTATGGTCGGCAGTCAGACTGCGAGTGCTAAGATCCGTAGTCGAAAGGGAAACAGCCCAGACCACCAGCTAAGGTCCCAAAATAATTGTTAAGTGGAAAAGGATGTGGGGTTGCACAGACAACTAGGATGTTAGCTTAGAAGCAGCTATTCATTCAAAGAGTGCGTAATAGCTCACTAGTCGAGTGACCCTGCGCCGAAAATGTACCGGGGCTAAAACAATTTACCGAAGCTGTGGATACCTTTATAGGTATGGTAGGAGAGCGTTCTATGTGTGATGAAGGTGTACCGTGAGGAGTGCTGGAACGCATAGAAGTGAGAATGCCGGTATGAGTAGCGAAAGACAGGTGAGAATCCTGTCCACCGTAAGACTAAGGTTTCCAGGGGAAGGCTCGTCCGCCCTGGGTTAGTCGGGACCTAAGGAGAGACCGAAAGGTGTATCCGATGGACAACAGGTTGATATTCCTGTACTAGAGTATGTAGTGATGGAGGGACGCAGTAGGCTAACTAAAGCAGACGAATGGAAGTGTCTGTCTAAGCAGT